>JAFQGY010000285.1 GCA_017415325.1 Clostridia bacterium | reverse complement strand
GTATCTACATCGCTATCCCCTTCTGTCCCACCAGATGTGCCTATTGTTCTTTTGTTTCCTATACGTCTCCCAATCTGCTGAAGCTGATTCCGGACTATCTGGCGGCGCTGGCGGAGGACATTGACCACACCTGTGCCCTGATCCGGAAGCTGGGTCTGCATGTGGCCACAGTCTATATCGGCGGCGGTACTCCCACCATCCTGACAGCCGACCAGCTGGATTTCCTGCTTTCCCGGATCCGCAGATGGATTCCGGAGGTGGAGGAATTCACTCTGGAAGCCGGACGTCCCGACACCATCACCCGGGACAAGCTGGAAACGGCCAAACGGTACGGTGTGGACAGAATCAGTGTCAATACACAAACTCTCAATGAAGATGTGCTGGCCAGAATCGGCAGAAAACACACCGCCGACGAATTTTTTGCCGCATATGAAACCGCAAGGGAAGCGGGCATCAAAGCCGTCAACATAGACCTGATCGCCGGACTCCCCTCCGATACCGCCGATTCCTTCCGGTCTACCATCGATGCCATCCTCCCTCTGCAGGCGGAAAACATTACGGTACACACCTTCTGCGTGAAAAAATCGGCAGATTTCAAAACCGAAGGTATGTTTGACCGCGACGGTATGGAAGCCATGAAGAGCGTACAGTATTCATACGCCGCCCTGACGGAGAACGGATACCTGCCGTACTATATGTACCGCCAGAAAAACACCGTAGGCAATCTGGAAAATGTCGGATATGCCAAAGCCGGGTACGAAGGGCTGTACAACATCTACATGATGGAAGAAGTCCACAGCATCTTCTCCTGCGGGGCATCCGCCGTGACGAAATTCGTATCTCTGCCGGAAAAAGACGGAAGTGTACGGATTGAACGCATATTTCAGCCAAAATATCCATATGAATATCTGAGAGAACAGACCGAAGGCAACCGGAAGCGGCAGATGGATCTGGAAAAAGCCGCCGAGGCGTTCTACGGACTGTAATAAGATCTCCGGAAGGAGGAATCATATGGATTTCCCACGCTCTCCTAAAGAAGCCGAAACGCTGATCCGGGAAAGCGAAGACCGTTTTACAAGGAGCCTGCGGCAGACAGCCAAGTGGGCGCTGGAGGAGAACGCATCGCTTCTGACTGTCTCCGGTCCCACCTGTTCGGGAAAGACCACCGCTGCCGCCCGGTTATGGAAAGAACTGAAACAGACCGGCAGAACCGTTGTCCCATTTTCCTTTGATGATTTCTTTTGCGACAGACCACGGGACAATGTCATAACCGCATCTCCGCCCGATTACGATACGGTGCAGGCACTGGATCTCTCCTGTCTGGCAGAAGCTCTGGAAAACCTGCGGAAGGGAAAAGAAGCCCGTATTCCGGTTTATGATTTTGTTTCCGGCAGACGGGCAGGGTACCGGATCCATTCACCCGTTCCGGGGGAGCTGTATCTCTGGGAAGGCATTCAGGCTGTGTATCCGGAAGTGCTCACACTCCTTGGCAGATCCGCACCGGATATTGTACTGGATGTGGAGCCGCCGGCAGAGTGGAATATGACAGGAGCCGATATCCGTCTGTGCCGAAGAATCCTGCGGGATGTACGGTGCCGTAGTGCTTCCCCTGCTTTTACTCTGTTCCTGTGGCAGAGCGTCCGGGAAAATGAACTCCGGAATATCGAACCCCATATGCACAAAGCCGGCATCCGTATCGGTAGCTGTATGGCTTACGAGCCGTATATTTTGGCGGATTTCCTTCTGCCGATCCTGACAGAAATCCGGCAGGAGAGTACCGGAAAGGCGGATTGGCTTGCGGAAGCATTGACCCGATTCCGGAATGCACATGTAAAACCGGCCATGATTCCAAAGGATTCCATATTCCGGGAATTCATCGGCCCATAAACCAGAACGGAGAACTGCGTGAACACATCCTTGCCATCTGTAACGGACGTGCAGGAACCACAACAGCCGAAAAAAACGCAGGATACCCGAAAAACATCCCATACTCCTGCCGGAGAGAGCTTTTTCTCCGGGGTGCTGGTGCTGACCATATCAAACCTGCTTGTGAAAGCACTTGGTATGCTGTTCAAGATCCCCATGAATTACATTGTGGGAGACACCGGCATGGGATACTACAACGCCGCATACACCATTTATACTTTTTTCTATATGCTTTCCACCGCCGGGCTGCCCACCGCCGTATCCATTCTGGTGTCTGCCGCCCGTGCCGCCGGAAAGAAGAACCAGTGCAGACGGATTCTGCAGATTTCCCTTGCCCTGTTCTGCATTATCGGAACTCTCGGATGTGCCGTGATGTTCTTTTTTGCCGGAGAACTGGCCGATCTGATCGGAGCTTCCCCGTCTGTTTACTGTATCATTGCCGTTTCTCCGACCTTGTTTTTCATCTGTATCGCCAGTGCCCTGCGGGGATATTTTCAGGGCCTGTCCCGGATGACACCAACTGCCATATCCCAGTTTCTGGAAGCCTTCTGCAAGGTTGCCGCCGGGATTCTGTGTGCCGTGTACGCCATCCGGCAGGGATACGCTCCCCATATCATTGCCGCATACGCCGTACTGGGACTGACTCTCGGTTCCGCTGTCAGTATGCTGTATCTGATTATCGCTGGGCTGTATTCCAGGGGAACTGCTCTGTCTGTTCCGGAAAATCCCGCCACGGACGGTATCAGCCCCATCCTGTCCCGGCTTGCTTCCATTGCTGTACCCATTACAATCAGTTCCGCCGTCATGAGTCTGACCGGAATGATCGATGCTGTACTGATCCAGCGTCTTCTGCAGCAAAGCGGTATGGCCCAGGAAACTGCCACCACCCTGTACGGCAATTATACCTCTCTGGCCGTGCCCATGTTCAATCTGCCGCCGGTACTGGTATACCCCATCGCGTATGCCATGGTGCCGCTGCTGACCCGGTACCGTACGGAGAAAAACGGTGAGTACCGCTCCCGGGGTCTGATTTCTTCGGCACTGCGGATGTCTGTGCTTATCGGCGCCCCCTGTGCCATGGGATTGTCTGTGCTGTCGGAGCCGATTCTGAACCTGCTATACCGTGCTTCTTCCGCAGAAACTGCCGCCCCGCTTCTGACCCTGCTGGCACCGTCTTCACTGCTGGTCTGTGTACTTGCCGTAACCAATTCTGTCCTGCAGAGTATCGGAAAGGCCGGGCTGCCGGTGCTGTCCATGCTGGCGGGAGCCGTGGTCAAGATTCTGTGTACCATACTGCTGATTCCCCATACAGGCATCACAGCCGCCCCGGTCAGCACATTCTTCTGTTACCTGACCGTTACAGCTATGAATCTGTACTTTATGCTGCGTCATACCGGTGTGCAGCCGGAGCTGGGTAGGACTGTATTCCGTCCTGTGGCTGCTGCAGCCGTATGCGCTCTGACTGCCCTTGCAGGGTACCGGCTGCTTGTGTACATCCTGCCGGAAAAACTGGCGGTTCTGCCTGCCATCATCCTTGCTGCCGCCGTATACGGTTTGCTGATCCGGGGAATGCATGTGCTGGGAGAAGAAGATCTGGCATTGCTTCCCAAAGGCGAAAAACTGCGGAAATGGATCAGATAACCATTGGAATCTATATAAAAAATCAAAGGAAATACAATGAATACCGAAAAAGAAAAACTGGCCGCAGAGACAAGACATGATTTTGCCTCCCTGCGTGCCCTGACAAAAGTGCTCCGGGATCCGGACGGATGTCCCTGGGACAGAGAACAGGATCACCACAGCATCCGCAACGACATGATCGAGGAATGCTACGAAGTGGTGGAAGCCATCGATACCGACAACCCGACCCTGCTGCAGGAAGAACTGGGAGATGTCCTCTTCCAGGTGATGTTCCATGCCCGGATCGAGGAAGAAAAAGGCGTCTTCACCATTGATGACGTCATCCACGACATCTGTGCCAAGATGATTCACCGGCACCCCCATGTGTTCGGTACTGTCCAGGCGGACACCAGCGAAAAGGTGCTGGCCAACTGGGAAGTGATCAAAAAGGAAGAAAAATCCCGGAATACGGTGAAAGCCTCCATGGAGTCCATTCCGCCCATGCTGCCTGCGCTGATGCGGGCCCAGAAGGTTGCCGGAAAAGCCATGAAGGACGGATACGATTTCGGCACGGAGGAAGACCTGTGGCAGCAGATCCACGCCATCGGTCCCGGGGAAACAAAGGAAGAAACCCTGGCAAATCTGGCAAAACTGGCATCCCTTGCCGCCATACTTACGAAAAAACTTGACGGTGATCTGGAAGGAACGGTCCAGAAAGATACATCGGAGTTTATAAAAAACTATCAGAACCCAAAAACGGAGGAAGAACATGAATAAGACAGAACTGGTAAATGCCGCCGCCAAAAGAACGGCGCTGACCATCAAGGAAACCGACGAAGCCCTGAACGCAATCCTGGCAGTAATGGAAGAAGCTCTGCTGGCAGAAGATAAAGTGCAGATCACCGGTTTCGGTACATTCGATATCAAAAAGCAGGCAGAACGGGAAGGCAGAAATCCCCGTACCGGCGAACAGATCCACATCAGTGCATCCCGGAACGCAACCTTCACACCTTCTCTGGTTCTGAAGAAAAAGCTGAACAGCAAGTAATCATTATGAGACTGGATAAATTTCTGAAAGTATCCCGGGTCATCAAGCGCCGTACGGTAGCCAACGAAGCCTGTGATACAGAACATGTGGAAGTCAACGGCAGAAGGGCCAAGGCTTCCTATGATGTAAAAGAAGGGGACGTGATCGCCATTACCTTCGGCGATAAGACCATGAAACTGCGGGTGCTGGACGTAAAGGAACACGCCGCCAAAGCAGACGCAGCTTCCATGTATGAAGTGCTCCCCAACTGAATGAAAGCCGGATTTCCTGCATATTTTCTGCCGACGCCGCATAGGATACAGTGTCAGATGACAAATCCAACAGGCGTGAGGTGGCTATGCTGCAGGAAAACGGTACAAATCAGAATATCATCATCAACCAAAGACAGCGCGCACATCTGGACGGTATTGTAGAAGTGGAAAGCTTCACAGAGTCGGAGATTGTGGCGCTGTCTTGTCTTGGAAAGATTCTCATAGAAGGGGAGGAAATGCATATCGATGCCTTCAGTACCGAAACAGGCGGACTGGAGATCCACGGCAGGATAAACGGTGTATTCTATATGGAAGAAAAAAGCAGTACCGGAAAGGGGCTTTTCTCCAAACTGATCCGATAAATGTGTGAACAGGTCTTGTATACAGGACAGAATATGCATATATGGAAATTTTTATTGCAGAACAATGTAAAACTCTTGCAGAATCGTGCATAATGGGCTTGATTTTTGGCGCAGGATACGATATAATAAGAATACTACACGCTTTATGCGGAATTGCCTCGTATTCCGGCACAGTGACGACCCGGAAAACCGGCAGAGCAGCATTCCTTGTATTTTTGGCCGGGGATCTCTTATATATGCTGACTGTAACCGGTTTCGCTTCCGTATTTCTGTACCACAACAATCACGGTCAGTTCCGGCTGTACCTGGCGCTGGGCTGCATCTGCGGATTCTGTCTGTATCATTATACCGCAGGGCGGCTGGTGATGCATATCTCAGAAGCGGTTGTGCGGTTTATCAAATGGATTGTGCACCATACAGTGATCCGGCCTGTACGCTGGCTTATCAGACTGTGGTTATGTGCAGTCCGGTTTGGAATACGGCTTACGTTCGGAAATATCAGAAGGGGTATGGAATACTGGATGCTGACCATGCGGATGCGCCGGAGAATGAAGCACTTTCCGGAGCTGGTACGATTTCAGCCATAAAACGGAAAAATCTGAAAGAATGGAGAAGACAGGAATGAAACTGACGCGGAATCTTTTTGTGAAGCTGGCGATGCTTGTCTTTTCCGTTTTCTGTTTTATTACAATTATCACTCTGCAGCTGGAAAACAACAGCATGAAAGAGCGGGCGGAAGCGCTGGATACCCGGATTCAGGAATATCAGATCTATATCGAAGATCTGCAGACAACACTGAGTGCCCCCATGGATGAAGAATACGTGGCGGACATTGCCAGAGAGAAGCTGGGTCTGCGGCATCCGCAGGAAGTTGTATTCTACAGCGACGACTCTGACTGAGAATACAGAAAGATACTGGATACCATTATGCGCAAGAAAAGAAAAGATCCTGTAAAAATCGTTCTGGGTGCATCGGTGGGGATGCTGTTCTGCGTCGCCGCCTTTTTTGCGTTCAAGTACGTGGATACAACCGAAAAACTGAATGCCGCCCCCACAGAAGCGGAAATGACCGATCTGACCATGAGCAAGGCGGCGCTGGAAGACAGTCTGCAGGAAAAAGAAACGGAACTGACGGCTCTGGAAGAAAAGATCGCCTCTCTGGAAAATGAACTGCAGACCGCAAAAACCATCAAGGATGCGGAAACCGCCGATTCTGTCCTGCAGGCACAGCAGATTACCAGCCAGACTGCCCAGATTGCCGAACTGAAAAAACAGGCTGATGCGGTTCGGAAAGAAGTGGCCACCTACAAAAGCCAGCTGGAAAAACTGCAGAAAACGGCTGCGGTGGACTGGGAATACCGTTCCGAGCTGCTGTCCGATCTGTATGTGATGCTGGCCAAAGGAGCACCTCTGCTGACCCCGGATGAGGAAGAGGAAACCGAAGAAACAAAAACGGCTGCAGAAACGGAAGAAGTGGATCCCAAGGAAGAATGGGAAGCCATGTATCCCACACTGGCGCTGTATTATGAAGACCTGACCACGGGATACCATGTTTCCTACAACGAAGACAAAGTCATGTACTCCGCCAGCCTGATCAAGGCACCGTACATCTATGCCGTTGTAAAGGAAATCGAAGCCTTTGAAGAAAAGAAGCTGCATTTTGCCGATGACGGATCCCCTCTGTATGATGAAAACGGCAATCCGCTCTTCACCGGCAAACATCCGAATCTGGATGCAGACGGGAAAATCATCTATAAAGAAGGCGAAGAAAAATACGACCTGTCCCGGATGTGGAAATATGACCCGGAAACCATGATGGAAGAAGGCTCCGGGAAAATCCAGTATGAAAAGAAGGACTTTGAACTGAGCTGGGAGGAACTGTTTGAATACACCCTGCTGTTCAGTGACAACGTAGCTTTCCGGCAGATCCGGAACGAATTCGGAATGGCATCTTTTCAGGAACTGGCAAAAGAGCTGTCCTTCAAAGGTACTCCCTACGGTTTCATGCAGCTGACTGCTTCCGACTGCGGGAAGTTCTTGAAAGTTTTATATGAATTTTTTGCCACAGAATCCAAATATGCCGTATGGATGCAGGATCTCATGTGCCGCAGTGCCCATACTGTAATGATCCCTGCAACGGTATCCCCCACCAAAGCTGCCCACAAATACGGCTGGGATGAGGATTCCTATCACGATATGGCCGTGGTGTTTGACGAGAATCCCTACATACTGGTGGTCATGACTACGCTGGAGGACGGCGGTTCCGAAGCGGATGCCTATATCCGTTCTCTGGTACAGCAGTGCCGGAAGATCCACATCGACGTACAGAAAGAACGGGACGAGATGGAAGCAACCGAATAAATCCAACAGACCCATCACGAGGAAAAACACCCGTCGATGGGTCTGTCTGCTTTTTCCTCTCCTGTCAGAAATGTGCAAAATGATGAAAATAAAATGAATTAGTATTGCAGATTTATTTCATATGCATAAAAACTGTTGATTTGCGTCGGAAGGTGTGGTATCATAGTGCCGCGGCGGAAAACAAGAAACAAACAAGACCGCTGCAGACGCAAATCACAGGAGGAACAAAATCAGTGAGAAGTATGAACAAAGTCCTGAGCTCCACTCTGGCGGCCCTGCTGATCGCCGGAAGCGGAACCATGGTATTTGCCAAAGACTTTTCTGACGTGGACGATCTGAGTTATGCAAAGACAGAAATTGACATGCTGTCCGATATCGGCGTAATCAAGGGAACCAGCGACACGGAATTTTCTCCCGATGAACTGGTGACCAGAGAACAGATGGCGGCATTCCTGTTCCGGCTGATGCTGAACAAGGAAGACGCAGGCCGGGTGAACACCACCCAGTTCAAGGATCTGTACGAACCCTATTACAACGGCGCCATCTCCTGGGCCAACGCATCCGGCTACATTCTGGGTACATCGAAAACTACCTTTGAACCCACCGGCGGTATCACCCTGCAGGACGGTATGGCCATGCTGGTGAGAGCACTGGGACAGGAAAAGGACAATATGAACGCCGGGTATCCCTGGAGCTACATCAATGCCGGGATCAAGCTGGGACTGGACAGAGGTCTGGAAGATGTTGCTTATGACAAGACCCTGACCAGAGCACAGACCGCCATTCTGCTGTACAACGCCATGACATCCGAATATCTGGTGGCAGGCACTACCGCAAACGGCAATGTGTACTACGAATCCACCTCTCTGATCGAGGAAGTGTTCGGCTATGACATGGCAGATGCTGTTCTGGTATCTACCAACACCTACACCACCGGCGGCAATACCGTTGTGAAGAATGGCTATGTCACCCTGACCTGCACGGACGGCGAAGGGAAACAGTTCACCATGACTGTACCGTATGCAGATATGAAGCTGTCCGGCAGTGCCAACGACAGAATCGGTCAGTCCTTCCGGGTTATTTTCCAGAAGACAGGCAACACCTACAGTGTACTGTCCACTGTGGAAATGAGCCGTACGGAAGAACACACCAGTGCTGCTGTCAGCAGTGACGAAAAAACAGTCACCATCGGTGAAAACAAATATACACTGGTGGACAAGTATTCCGATTCTCTGGCTACCAACAACAATGAACTGATCCTGTATGCCTATGATGACAACGGCACCCTGGAACAGATCGAAACCATCGGTGAACTGAAGAACCTGCTGGGCTTCTACCGGATCACCCTGATTTATGATGCAGGGGAAGACGTAGCCAGACGGGCAGTCCTCCGGGGCTACGAACTGGGCCAGCTGAACATTGACAAGGACGGTAAGATCAATCTGGCGGACGGTCTGACCGAAGAAAAACTCACCGGCGGCCTGACCAATCCCGACAAGGCTGAATCCGGCGATTATGTCCTGTATTACTTCAACGAAAACACCAAAGAGCTGGAAATTGGCATGCTGCTGGACATCGTATCCGGTACCGTACGCCGGATCACCGCAGATACCGTCAAACTGGGGGACGACACCTACAAGTTGGGCAACACCACCGCAGGCATTTCCGCCGAATCCATCCGGAACCAGCTGGCTCTGGGGCACACGGTCAATGCAGTCATCTGGCAGGACGCCGTGATTGCGATCCATGAAGGAACAGTCCGGACTGACCGCAGTGAATATCTGGTAGCCCTGTCCGATGCCCACCGGATCTATGAAAACGGCAGCTTCCGGTATGTAGCCACTGTATCCATCGACGGCGAAACCAAAAACGTTTATGTGAAGGACGGCAGTGCCAGAGAAGGACAGGTATACCGCTAGACCGTATCCGCGGACACCTACACCCTGACCGCACCGGAAACCGACGACGGTCTGATTATCGCCGGCAAGGATGCCTTCATCCAGCACGACAAGGATCTGCAGGAAATGGCATATATCCTGTCCGCAGCAGACGACACCACCATTGCCTTGAACAGCCGGAACTACTTCACGCTGGAACCGGGCAAGGCATCTCCCATCACCTCTGTCAAGGGCATGCACAATGTATCCTTTGTCACCGGTGAGGACACCCTGATCGTGGTAAACAACGGCGGCAGCATCACCACCCGCAAGGGTACCTACAACTCCACCATTCAGGTGAACGACGGTGCAGCGGTAACGGCTGTATTCAACAACGAAACCGGCTCCGTGGAAACCCTGCGGTACCTGTACATCAGCGACGGTAAGCTGGGCAACTATGACGTGAATGCAGAATATGTCCGCATCCTGGCTGTCAACGGTTCCGTACTGGAAAACGGCAAGGCATACATCGAATATACCGTATACAACTTCGACAAGAACATCGTGGAAACCAGACTCTCCGAATCCGGGTCCCTGCAGGTAGGGGAAGACTACCGTACCGGCTCCGACAGCTGCATCACCACGGAAACCGCTGAACATATCGGCTCCGGCTTTGTGACCGGCTTCACCGCAGCCACCGTGACCATCGACGGCACCACCCATACTCTTGCGGACGATGTGAACATCATCTCCATCAATGACAAGCATGAAATCTCCAAGGTGAATCTGGGCGACCTGTACATGCATCATGTGGAATTTGTGACCGAAAGAGGGGAAGTGACCCTGATTCTGGCCGGCAGTGCCCCTGTATTTGCCGCAGAAGGGGAAGGCAGAACAATTGAAATCACCCCTGACTTTGACATCCGGAATTTTGATGTGGCAAGCCTGGCCCTGACCGGCATGAAGCTGGGTGACAAAGCAGTGGCTGTAGAAGGTCTGAAGCTGTCCTTCACCGAAAACGGCACCATCCTGATCGAATCGGAAGAGAACTTTGCCGCCGGTCTGTATACACTGCACTTCACTCTGGGCGGTTCCCGGTATACTGTGTCTCTGAACATCAAAGAAACTGTTCAGCCGGAAACTCCCGAAACTCCCGAAACCCCCGAGACCCCTGAGACTCCCGAGACTCCTGAGACTCCCGAAACCCCCGAGACTCCCGAGACTCCTGAGACTCCTGAGACTCCCGAAACACCTGAGACCCCTGAAACTCCTGACAACACCGACCGTCCCGACAGACCGGGCCACGGCGGAAACCACTGATCAACCGAATCACAGCAGAAAGCAGTATCCGATATGGGTGCTGCTTTTTTTGTGCAAATGACTCAGTGACGGAATTCCACAGTGTATATACATGAATATTTATAGCGTTTATGCATTGACATACGGAAGGAAATTGGGTATAATATATAATAATGGGTATACTACACACATTTAAGATTAATGGTATACAAAAATCTGAAGAATCTCCGAAACATGGAAATGTATACAGGAAGGCTGGAAAATATATGGCAGAAAAAGCGCAGATGAACAGACATGACAGCAGAAAGACCGTATTTTCTCTGCTGTATGCCAGGGAATACTACCCGGAACTGGACGGACGGGAATTCCTGCAGGCCAACAGTGAGATCGCGGAAACACCGTTCAATACATACATCGTCAGCACATTTCTGGGGACGGTGAGCCATATGGCAGAAATCGACACCGAACTGGAACAGCGTTCCGTGAAGTGGAAGGTATCCCGTATGGCCAAAGTAACCCGTTCGATTCTGCGTCTGGCCATTTATGAGCTGCTGTACGTGGAAAATCCCATTCCCCCAAAGGCCGTCATCAACGAAGCGGTAGAGCTGGCCAAGGAATTTGACGATGACGCCGCTCCCGCATTCATCAACGGGATTCTGAACAAGATCGCCAGAGACCACGGGAAACTGGGTGAAGCCGTACAGCCGGAAACCGGTGATGAAGTTCCCGCAGAAGGAACCGTATGACCGAGCTGTTTCTGGGACTGGACACTAGCAATTACACCACTTCCGCCGCCCTTTGTGACCGGGAAGGCAATATTCTCTGGAACCAGAAAAGACTGCTGCCCGTGAAAGAAGGCGAAAGAGGTCTCCGGCAGAGCGACGCCGTATTTCATCATGTGAAAGCCATGGGGGAAACTGCTGAAAATCTCCGCAGAGCCCTGGCAGAAACCGACGGAAAACTGACAGCCATAGGGTATTCCCGTTCTCCGAGAGATGCGGAAGGTTCCTATATGCCCTGTTTTCTGGTGGGCAGCGGTGTTGCCGGAATGCTTTCCGCCGCTATGGGAGTGCCCGCATATGCTTTTTCCCACCAGTCCGGACATATGATGGCGGCCGCATATTCCGCCTGCAGTATGGAAGGAATGGCACTGGAAGACCGGATCGCCAGTCCCTTTCTGGCATTCCACATCTCCGGCGGAACTACCGACATCATCTCCACCACTCCCGATGAAACAGGAATCCTCCATGCCGAACGGATCGGCGGAACACTGGATATCAACGCCGGTCAGCTGATCGACAGACTGGGCGTGAAGATGGGACTTCCGTTCCCCTGCGGCGCTGCCATGGACGCAATGGCCTGTGCCTGCGGATCCAAAGTACCCAAAGCGCCTGTCACTGTAAAAGGACTGTCCTGCAACCTGTCGGGACTGGAAAACAAAGCGCTGCAGTTCTGGATGGATTCCGGGGAGGACAAGGTTCTGACCAGTAAGTATGTGCTTCATGCCGTTGCCATGACGCTTCTGAAGCTGACGGAAAATCTGCGGGAAACCTGGCCGGATCTTCCGATCATCTATGCCGGCGGCGTCATGAGTTCCCGGTATGTGCGACCGTTTCTCAGTCCGTACGGACAGTTTGCCGAAGCCGTATATGCCTCCGACAATGCGGCAGGAACGGCACTGCTGGCCAGAGAAGCATGGAAGCGAGGGATACCATATGGACGCTAACCAGAAATTCCCCGGTTCTCTTACCGTTACCCAGCTGAACGAGTACGTCAAGCATATCATAGACCACGACATCCGCCTTTCCGATGTGTATGTGAAGGGCGAGATTTCCAATTTCAAAAACCATTACAGCACCGGACACTACTACTTCACCCTGAAGGACGAAGGCGGTATGATCCGGGCGATTATGTTCAAATCTGCCGCCGGGAAAATGCCTTTTGTGCCGGAAGACGGTATGAAGGTTGTAGCCCACGGCAGAGTATCCGCATTTGTCAGGGACGGTCAGTATCAGCTGTACTGCGATTCCATGGAACCGGACGGTATCGGAGCGCTGTACATCGCTTTCGAACAGCTGAAACGGAAGCTGGAAGCGGAAGGCCTGTTTGATCCTGCCAGAAAACGTCCCCTTCCCAAGATTCCCACCCGGGTCGGCATCATCACCTCCGCCACAGGAGCCGCCATCCGGGATATGATCAACGTGTGCGGCAGACGGTTCCCCTATGCAAAACTGATCCTGTTTCCATCCCTTGTACAGGGCCCGGACGCACCGCCTCAGCTGATTGACGGTCTGCGGTATTTCAACGAAACCATGTCGGCGGATGTGATCATCATCGGCAGAGGGGGCGGATCCATCGAAGATCTGTGGGCGTTCAACAATGAAGAACTGGCAAGGGAAGTGGCAGCCTCCCAGATTCCCGTAATCTCCGCCGTAGGCCACGAAACCGACTTTACCATCTGTGATTTTGTAGCCGACCGCCGCGCTCCCACTCCATCAGCAGCCGCAGAACTGGCTGTTCCGGATACGGCAGAGTTGAAACGGAAGATCCAGAACATCGTCACCAGAGAATCGGGCGTACTGCAGCAGATTGCCGCCAGACACAGGGAACGGCTTCTGCTTCTTTCCGGCAGCCGGGTACTGCAGAATCCCATGACGATGATCGACGACAAAAAAATGCAGACCGCCATGGCGGCCGAACGGCTTGTGCGTGCCGAGGAACGGATCCGGATGCAGAGCCGTGCCATGCTCCAGACGGAAGCGGGAAAGCTGTCTGCCCTGAATCCTCTTGCGGTTCTGTCGAGAGGGTACAGTGCTGTAT
>JAFQGY010000284.1 GCA_017415325.1 Clostridia bacterium | reverse complement strand
GGTGGGAGGTCTCGGAGGGTAGGGGAGGAGGGATGACTGGCACCTGAAGTCAATCTCCCTCCTCCCCTATCCTCTGAGTCCCGTCCGGAAGGACACCCCCTCGAACGTCTTCAAGAAAACCAAACCGCTGTAGGCAGAAGAAAATCCAATTCACAAAAATCACCGTACCACCTCCCCCGCTGTAAGCTGAAGAAAATCCAAATGAAAATACATCAAAGAAAATTTCCCCCCGCTGTACGCCTGCAAAAAAAGAAAAAGAACATATTTTCCGAACATCCGTTGACTTTCCCCCAGAAATCTGGTATACTAAAGAAAACAAATGTTCAAAAAATGGCTGCGGAGGACAATATGGCACAGATACTGATCCCGAAAAAGCCGGATACACAGACACTGCTGGAAACCATGGCAGAGGATATGCGGTATGAAATCGGCTGCTCGGCGGAGACATTGCGGAATACAGGGGTGGAGTCGGCTATGCAGATCCGGGCAAAACAGACGCCGTGTACCCCCACCAAACTGGGACTGTGCGGCCACTGCGCTTTCAACTGCGCCTATTGTGCCTGCC
Organism: Clostridia bacterium; assembly: GCA_017415325.1. GTDB lineage: Bacteria > Bacillota > Clostridia > Oscillospirales > CAG-272 > UMGS1696. The sequence goes on along the minus strand of JAFQGY010000284.1, from coordinate 3,259 downwards.
GGAACGGAAACGACAGACCGGAATATGTGCTGGAACCAGCGGAACTGGCAAAGATTGCGGTGGAGGTGAACAACAAAACGAACTGCGGCGTGTTTATTACATCCGCCATCTACAAAACGCCCGACATCACGCAGGAACGGATTGCCGAAACGGTGCGGATTCTCCGGGAGGAGCTGGGCTACACGGGATTCTGCCATGCCAAAGTGATGCCCGGTGCGGATCCGGCGCTGATTGCAGCCACGGGGAAACATGCCGACCGGCTCAGCGTCAATATCGAAGTGGCGAAAAGCGATAGCTATGCCAGGATTGCAAAGCAGAAATCCAAGGCTGCCATCCTTGCTCCCATGGGAGAGATTTCCCGCCGGATCCGGGAGGCATCCTGCCGCAGCGCCGGGAAAGAGAAACCTGCCTTTGCCGTATCCCAGACCACCCAGCTGATGGCGGGGGCGGCAGGAGAGGACGACCGTACCATTCTGAATCTGTCGGATGCCCTGTACCGGAAATACCGGCTGAAACGGATCTACTATACCCCCTATACCTACCGCTATCCCTCCAGGGGTTACGAGGATCTGCCCCTGACCCAGACTCCCTACTGGCGGGTGGCAAGGCTGTATCAGGCGGACAGACTCACCCAGCTGTACCGGTTTGCCCCGGAAGAACTGACGCCGGCGGAGGCTCCCTGGCTGGAATCCGACATTGACCCCAAAACCGCCTGGGCCCTGCGGCATATGGACCTGTTCCCGGTGGAGCTGAACACGGCGGATTATGACACACTGCTGCGGATCCCCGGCATCGGCACTACCTATGCGGCAAGGATCATGACGGCCCGCTGGTATGCGCCTCTGTCCTTTGATACCCTGCGGCAGATGAAGGTATCCCTGAAACGGGCACGTTATTTTGTCACCTGCGGCGGTAAATTTCTGGGCGGCGAGCTGGATCCCATAGGACTACGGATGCTGTTTTCCGCACCGGCACAGATGGAGATGGGATGAAGGGTGAATATGAAATATATGGGCAAAAAAACAGATTATTTACAAAAGGTATTGTAAATCCGAATTGTCTTATGGTATACTGTATAAAAAATATCATACTCTATAGGGAGATATAGTATGGGACTTATTCAGGCGATTGCCGGAGCTGCCGGCGGTGTACTTGCAGATCAGTGGAAAGAGTTTTTCTATTGTGACGCCATTGACAACGATATTCTGATGGTAAAGGGAAAAAAACGGGTCAGCGGCCGTTCTTCCAACACTAGGGGGAATGACAACATTATTTCCAACGGTTCCGGCATTGCCGTAGCGGACGGTCAGTGTATGATCATCGTGGAGCAGGGCAAGGTTGTGGAATTCTGCGCAGAACCCGGGCAGTTTACCTGGGATTCTTCCAGTGAACCTTCCCTGTTTACCGGTTCTCTGGGGGAAAACCTTCTGGAAACCTTCAGGCTGATCGGCAAGCGCTTCACCTACGGCGGCGATACCGGGAAGGACCAGCGGGTATACTACTTCAATACCAAGGAAATTCTGGACAACAAGTTCGGCACCGCACAGCCCATCGCTTTCCGGGTGGTGGATTCCCGCATCAACTTTGACGTGGACGTGTCCCTCCGATGCAACGGTACCTATTCCTTCCGTCTCACAGACCCGCTGAAGTTCTATACCAATGTTGCCGGGAATGTACAGGACGAATTTTCCAAGGATGAACTTCTCTCTTCCATGAAGGTGGAATTTGTCAGTGCACTGGGGCCCGCTCTGGCCAGACTGTCCGAACTGGAACTGCGTCCCAACCAGATTCCCGCCCACACCAATGAACTGGAAAAGTTCCTGAACGATGAACTGTCCGGCGAATGGGGCGCAAGAGGGATCGGGGATGTAAAGGTTGCCATCAACCCGCCCACCCTGACGGAAGAAGATCAGGAAATGCTGAAAACAGCCCAGAAGACTGCCATGTACCGGGATCCCACCATGGCCGCCGCAACGCTGGTGGATGCCCAGGCAGAAGCCATGAAGACCGCAGCTGGGAATGCAGGCGGTGCCATGACCGGGTTTATGGGTATGAACATGGCGGCAGGACAGGGCGGAATGAATGCCCAGAGCCTGTTCCAGATGGGCCAGCAGCAGGCACAGCAGGCAGCTCCCGCACAGGCAGCCGCACCTGCAGGCAGCTGGAAATGCACATGCGGACATATGACCACGGGGAAGTTCTGTCCCGAATGCGGTGCAAAGAAGCCGGAAGAAAAGAAGGCCGACAGCTGGCAGTGCGCCTGCGGACATACGGCAACGGGGAAGTTCTGTCCGGAATGCGGTGCGAAACGGCCTGAGGACGGCTGGACCTGTTCCTGTGGTGCTGTGAACAAGGGCAGGTTCTGTTCCGAATGCGGCGCAAAGAAACCGGCCGGCGTATCCCAGTACAAGTGTGACAAATGCGGCTGGGAACCGGAAGATCCCACAAAGGCACCGAAGTTCTGTCCCGAATGCGGTGACCTCTTCGGCGATGAGGATATCAGGGCGTAACAGAAAGCGGAACAGGAGATCGTATGGCGGAACAGATCCAATACAAATGTCCGGCCTGCGGGGGGGAGATCGAATTCCATCCCGGCAGCCAGAATCTGAAATGCCCGTACTGTGACACGGAATACGAACCGGAAACCCTGGCGGCCTATGACGCGCAGCTGCACCAGCAGACTCCGGAAGACGACCTGCAGTGGGATACTGCCGGTGAATCCCAGTGGTCGGAAGAGGAAACGGACGGCATGCGGGTATACGGCTGTCAGTCCTGCGGCGGGGAAATCATAGCGGACGAAACCACAGGCGCAACCCACTGTCCCTTCTGCGGCTCCCCTGTGATCATGACCGGTCAGTTTGCCGGAGCACGGAGACCGGATCTGGTGATTCCTTTCCGGCTGGACAAAAAGGCGGCAAAGGAAGGGCTGAAAAAACATCTCACCGGAAAAAAACTGCTGCCGAAAATCTTCAAGGATGAAAACCATATCGACGAGATCAGGGGTCTGTACGTTCCGGTGTGGCTGTTCGATACGGAAGCCGACGGGCAGGTGCGCTTCAAGTGTACCCGTTCCCGTGTGTGGCAGGACAGAAACTACATCTATACCGAAACCAGGTATTATTCCGTACAGCGCAGCGGTACCATGGTTTTCGGGGACATACCAGTGGACGGTTCCTCGAAAATGGCGGACGACCTGATGGAATCCGTGGAGCCCTACGACCTGTCTCAGGCGGTGGATTTTCAGACGGCGTACCTGTCG
>JAFQGY010000283.1 GCA_017415325.1 Clostridia bacterium | reverse complement strand
TACTGTACTGCGGCATCACAGGAAGTATACTTCTTACTGCGGCGGATCTGGCAGCCAGAACAGCAGGCAATGGTGCAGAAATGCCGATCAGCATATTCACGGTTGCAGCAGGCGTTCCCGTTCTGATATTTCTGCTCTGCACAAGAGGGAGGAATCAGATATGAGCATCCTTCGACTGGAAGCCGTTACGGCAGGATACAGAAAGAAGCCTGTCCTGCAAAACATCTTTCTGGAAACCCATCCGGGAGAAATTCTGATCCTCCTGGGCAGCAACGGAAGCGGAAAATCCACCCTGCTTCGTGCAATTCAGGGAAGTATTCCTCTTCTGGCGGGAAAAATGACAATAGACGATACCGATCTCTCCATACTTTCTGCCAGGGAACGTGCCGCACTTGTCACCACAATGGTGCAGGATATCCATGCGGAACCGGGACTCACCGGAATGGATCGGATCGAAATGGGATTCTATATTACCAGAGGTTTATTCGGAAAACTGCAGACAGAAGATATACAGAAAATTTATGCCATGGCGGATACCTTCGGCATCAGAAGTCTGTTGGAATGCGATCTGGCTGAAATGAGTGCTGGTGAGCGTCAGATGATTGCACTGATGCGTTCTGCCGTCCAGGATACCCCCATCCTTTTGCTGGATGAACCGGCTTCCGCACTGGATCTGTACCGGACGGAAACAATGTTTTCCATGCTGCATCGGTTGGCATATGAAGGAAAAACCATCCTTATGGTTCTGCATGATCCCACACAGGCCCTTCGTCACGGTGACAGGATTCTGTATCTGGAAAAACAGTCCGGCGGAGCTGTCCTGCATGAAATTCCGTCACCGAAAAATCTACCTGCCGCGGAAACAGAATTGCGCAAACTGTATCCAGGGCTGTGCGTTCATAAAAATCCGCTGTTCTGTTATATGGAATCCGAAAAATAAAGAGTAAGGAAATACACATTATGTTGACCATTGATACATATCTGCGCCCCAAAAGCCTGGAAGAAGCTTATGAGGCCATGCAGAAAAAAAACAATGCAGTGCTCGGCGGCATGCTGTGGCTGCGTCTCGGCAATCGCCGGATTGGCACTGCCATTGATCTGTCTGCTCTTGGACTGGATCAGGTTGAAGATGCGGGAAATGCATGGAAAATCGGTGCATATACCACTCTGCGTACTATGGAAATGCATACTGACCTGCAGGAAGAATTCCGCGGTGTTCTCCGGAATTGTGTTTCCTCCATTGTAGGTGTACAGTTCCGGAATCTGGCAACTGTTGGCGGAAGCGTCTTCGGCCGTTACGGCTTTTCCGACATTGTTACCACTTTCCTTGCCCTGGATGCTTCCGTAGAACTGTATAAGCATGGTATTGTATCGCTGGAAGAATTCTGCGGAATGGGCAATGTGAAAGACATTCTGACCCATATCCATCTGCCCAAATTTCCTGCCGCCGCTGCCTATTGTGCACAGCGCAACACAGTCACCGATTTCCCGGTACTCAACACATGTGCTGTGCTCCGGAATACTACTCTCACTGTAACCGTTGGTGCGAGACCTCTGCGTGCCGTACCGTTCCGGTTTGAAATCTGCAATACCATTTCTGCTGCAGAACAGGCCGAAAGCATTGCAAAACAGATTTCTGAAAATACCATATTTGCATCCAATGCCAGAGCATCCGCAGAATACCGGCAGCATCTCTGTCATGTACTGGTGCGTCGTGCTGTTTTGGAAGTTCTTCAGAAGAAGGAGGCGGAATGATGGAAATTACATTGACTCTCAATGGAAAAAAACTCAAGGCAAGTGCAGAGCCTGATACCGTTCTGCTGCAATTTCTGCGGGATCACGGATGCAGCAGTGTCAAGTGCGGGTGCGAAACATCCGGGTGCGGGCTTTGTACCGTATTTTTGGACAACAAACCGGTGCTTTCCTGCTCCGTTCTGGCAGTAAGGGCCGATGGGCATACGGTAACCACACTGGAAGGACTGCAGGACGAAGCCTCCGGATTTGTAGGCTTTATTGCCGATCAGGGAGCAGAACAGTGTGGCTTCTGTAATCCCGGATTTGTGATGAATACCATTGCGCTTCTGCGGGAGAATCCGGATCCGACAGATGATGAAATCCGTGCATATCTTGCGGGAAATCTTTGCCGTTGCTCCGGATATGAAGGCCAGACCCGCGGCATCCGTGCATACCTGAACGCCAAAAAGGAGGGGAGACTGTGACCCGGGAAATGAAATCCGTAGGGAAGGGTGTCCGTAAAAAAGACGCCATGCAGCTCCTTCTGGGGAAACCGGCATATGTGGAAGATGTAACCCCAAAAGACTGCCTTGTCGTCAAAGTTCTGC
>JAFQGY010000282.1 GCA_017415325.1 Clostridia bacterium | reverse complement strand
GTCTTTCCGGATCATGGGACGGTTGGTGGGCACTTCCACAACGTCCAGATTGTAGATTTCACGGAATTCGTTTTCTTCGGACAAAGCGGTACCGGTCATCCCGGACAGCTTGGTGTACATACGGAAATAGTTCTGGAAGGTGATGGTGGCGATGGTGCGGTTTTCCTTCTGGATCTTCACGCCTTCCTTGGCTTCGATGGCCTGATGGAGACCGTCGGAGAATCGTCTGCCGGGCATGATACGGCCGGTGAAGGAGTCTACGATCAGCACTTCGTTGTCCTTGACCACGTAGTCGATGTCACGGGACATGGTGCCGTATGCCTTCAGAGCCTGATAGATATGATGGGAAATTTCGGAGTTTTCCGGGTCGGAGAAGTTCTTCAGTCCGAAATACCGTTCCGCCTTTTCCACCCCTGCCTTGGTCAGCGTGGTGCTCTTGGCCTTTTCATCTACGATATAGTCGGCCTGTACGTCGTCATGGTCTTCCTTCCGGTCCAGTTCCTTGATGACGAACTTGGACAGCCCCCGTACAAAGCGGTTCGCCATATCGTACAGCACGTTTACATCGTTGCCCTGACCGGAAATGATCAGAGGTGTTCTGGCTTCGTCGATGAGGATGGAGTCCACTTCGTCCACGATGGCAAAGTTGTGGCCTCTCTGTACCCGATGGTTTTCATAGGTCACCATGTTGTCCCGCAGGTAGTCGAAGCCGAATTCGTTGTTGGTGCCGTAGGTGATGTCGCAGTTGTATGCCTTCTGCTTTTCCGCTCTCTTCTGGTCGTGGATCACAAGCCCGGTGGTCAGACCCAGGAATTCATGGACACGGCCGATTTCTTCGCAGCCGACCTTGGCCAGGTATTCGTTTACGGTAACAACGTGTACGCCCTTGCCTGCCAGCGCATTCAGATAGGACGGCAGAGTAGCCACGATGGTCTTCCCTTCACCGGTCTTCATTTCGGTGATACGGCCCTGGTGCAGCAGAATCCCGCCCATGAGCTGTACGTCAAAGGGACGCTTGCCCAGCACTCTGTCGGCGGCTTCTCTGACCAGCGCAAAAGCATCCGGCAGAATGTCGTCCAGGGTATTCCCGGAAGCCAGCTGTGCCTTGAACTTGTCCGTCATCTGTGCCATTTCGGCATCGGTCATTCTTTTATATGTGTCCGCAAGCGCATTGATGCGATTCACCTGCGGCATAATTTTCTTGATCTGTCTGTCGCTGTAGGTACCAAAAATACTCGTGATCAGTCCCATTACAATGTTCTGCACCGTGGTTTATGCGATGCATGCTCCTCTGCTGTTTTGTTATTTTTATTTGCTTTTTGTAGTTTTCTGTTTGTTGACCCTTATCCGTATTATTATACTACAGTTTTGTGGATATTGGTAGTTGTAAATGTAAATTTATTGGTAAGGCGCACATTTTTTTGCCGGAGAAACTTGCCAAACGGCGTCACGTGCGCTATAATGTTTCCTGACATGCAGAAAGGATGTGTTGTTTTGTCCTCTTTTATCAATATTGTACTTCACGAACCGGAGATTCCCCAGAACACCGGGAACATCGCCCGTACCTGTGCCGCCACCGGTGCTTCCCTGCACATCATCAAACCCATGGGATTTGCCATTGACGACCGGAAGCTGAAGCGGGCAGGCCTGGACTACTGGCATCTGCTGGACATCACCTATTACGAAAATCTGGCCGATTTCTATGCACGCAATCCCGACGCCGCCGTGTACTATTTCACCACCAAGGCACCCCGTTCCTATACGGAGGTATCCTATCCCATGCCGGTGTACATCATGTTCGGCAAAGAGACCGCCGGACTGCCGGAAGATCTGCTCCGGGAACATCTGGACACCTGCGTCCGGATCCCCATGCGGGAGAGCCTGCGGAGTCTGAATCTGTCCAATTCCGTGGCCGTGGCGGTATATGAAGTGCTCCGCCAGCATGATTTTCCCCTGCAGCAGCCGGGCTCCGACTATCTGACGGCAGAACACTGATCCGGATTGTTACAGCATGGGGGCAATGATGTCCAGAACCGAGCGGAACAGCCGGCGCAGAAACGGTACTTTGCAGTCCTGCACCAGAACTTCCCTGCCGGATTCCAGCATATGAATGCAGTCGTTCTTGATGTCTGCAATCACCGGTGTCCGGTACATCCATACGCCGCACTCAAAATGCAGGAACAGACTGCGGAAGTCCAGATTCACGCTGCCCACTGTGGCAAATATATCATCGCACACAAAGGTTTTGGCATGCACAAAGCCGGGAGTATACTCGTAAACCCGCACGCCGTTTTCAATCAGATATCTGTAGTAGGATTTTGTGGTTTCGTTGATGGTTTTCTTGTCCGGAATCCCGGGCGTGATAATCCGCACGTCCACCCCGCTTCTGGCTGCAGTGCACAGCGCCTGTTTCATCTGCTCGTCGATGATCAGGTATGGCGTGGTGATCCAGACATACCGCCGGGCATGGTACAGCATGTGCAGATAGATGTTTTCCCCCACCGGCTCGCTGTCCAGAGGGTTATCCGTATAGGGCTGTACAATCCCTTCCCCGGTGCATTCCGGCAGTTCTGCGGGACGGTAGCTTTCATAGCTCTTTTCATCCGTCCCTGCCATGGGATGTTCCAGATAATCCCACATGGTCAGAAACATCAGGGTAAAACTCCAGGCCGCCTCTCCCCGTACCAGTACCGCATTGTCCTTCCAGTATCCGTGGGGATGGGT
>JAFQGY010000281.1 GCA_017415325.1 Clostridia bacterium | reverse complement strand
GTATGGGCGGCGGTACCGGTACAGGGGCAGCTCCCGTGGTTGCCAGAGTCGCCAGAGAAATGGGCATCCTGACCGTCGGGATCGTAACCAAGCCCTTCCTGTTTGAAGGCAAGCGCAGAATGACCCAGGCCGAAACCGGCATCGCCAATCTGCAGGAATTCGTGGATGCACTGATCATCATTCCCAACGAACGGCTGAAGCAGGTGGAAGAAAAGATCACCATGATGAATGCCTTCAAGGTATCCGATGATGTGCTCCGCCGTGGTGTACAGTCCATCACCGAACTGATCAACGTTCCCGGCTACATCAACCTGGACTTCGCCGACGTAACCTCCATCATGAAGGACGCCGGATATGCACATATGGGTGTCGGCCAGGCTACCGGCAAGGACAAGGCAGAAGAAGCAGCCAGAATGGCCATTTCCTCTCCCCTGCTGGAAACCTCTATCAGCGGCTCCCGCGGTATTATCATCAGCATCACCGCTTCTCCCGACATCGGCATGGACGATATCGACATCGCATCCACGCTGGTACAGCAGGAAGCCCACGAAGACGCCAACATCATCTGGGGTGTGGCCTTCGATTCCGATCTGGAAGATACCATGAAGGTGACCATCATCGCCACCGGATTTGAAAACAAGAGCGAAGCTGCCGTAAATTTCGGTAAGGCTGCTATGCCCGACAATCTGCGGATGGTAGCAGCCGGCAAGATCGAAAAGGGTCAGGTTGTGAAGAAGGAATCCGCCATCGAAGAAAAGGCTGCTCCCGCCGAAGAAACCGACGACGACGCACCCATCTCCGACGACGACTTCAACGAAATCATCACCATGCTCAAGAAGGGCAGAAACAACCAGGGCCAGGGCGGCGCAGGCAATCCTCCCAGAAGATATTGATTTCTGAAAACAGACAAAAGACGGAAAGCGAAAGCCGACCGTCTTTTTTGCTGGACAAAAAACAACTGCAGGTAGTATAGAGATGCATTGTGCAACAGGCAGGAGAGAAGCACGAAAAATCCGTTGTTTACTTCTCCTGTAAGTTGTGGTATACTGATGCCAACCAAAGGGCCTGATGGAATCCAGAATATACGGAGAACATGATGAAAGAAATCAGTATTGCGAAAAATATCACAGAACTGCGGAAGAAAAACGGCATGACTCAGGAACAGCTGGCGGCGGTGCTGAATGTGTCTCCGCAGGCAGTGTCGAAATGGGAAACGGGCGCCTGTCAGCCGGACTTTCAGACGATCCCACTTCTAGCGGAACAATTCCACGTCAGCATTGACTATCTGTTCTACGGACAGAATATGGTATATGAGGATATTTACGAGAAAATTTATAAACTGACAGCGGAAAAATCCCAGATGAGCAGCGGATCCTATGAAACGGCTCTGAAGATCTTTGCCTACGCCCATCACGGTATTTCCTGCGGCAACCTGCGCGGGAGCGGAACTTTGCAGCTCTACGAAGAACCGATTCATATTTCCAATGCAGGAGGCGTGTCTCTTCTTGGCGGAAACGGATTTGGTGCGCTGGTGACAAGAGAATATTTCAGTCAAATCAATCGTGAGACCGCAGAATTTGCCGGGAAAATCCTGAAGGCACTGGCAGAAGAACATGCACTGATTGTGTGTATGGCCATTGTTTCAATGAGCGATATCAGTTTCGGGGAACTGGAAGAAAAACTGGGACTTTCAAAGGAAGAACTGCGGTCAGCGCTGGATGGACTGATCCGGGGCGGACTTGTTGTGGAGAAGGTTTCCAAGCATAAGATTCTGGGGACTACATACGATATTGTCGATATGTACCACAGCTGCCTGTGCATCCTGATCGCACTGATGCAGATGCAGAAAGATACACTGAACGGTATCTCCTGTTGTATGGGGTACGGGGATTTTCCAATCGTGCTGGACGGAGAAGATAAAACGAAAAACTGACTCTTGCAAATGCAGGAAAGGCATGGTATACTAAAGAAAAACGCAGTGAACAGGAGAAATACCATGCAGAATATCAAACTTCCCACATACCCCGCACCGCTGTCCCGTATCTGTCTGGGTACCGCATCCATGGGGAATGAAGGCCTGACCGATGCACCGGTGGAAAAAGCCTTTGCTATACTGGATACCTATTATGCCATGGGCGGCCGGTTTCTGGATACTGCCAATGTGTACGGCAGATGGGGTGTGGACGAAACCAATGCATCGGAACAGGTCATCGGACGCTGGCTGAAAGAACGGCAGATCACCGATATGATCGTCACCACCAAAGCCTGCCATTATATGCCGGAAGCCCATGATGTGAGCCGGGTGACAGGCGAAGATATGGAAGCGGACATCGAAGAAAGCCGCTGTTCGCTGGGGCTGGATACCCTGCAGATCTGTCTGCTCCATCGGGATAACGAAGCCGTGGACATCCGCCGGATTGTGGATTTCTGTGTAAAACAGGTGCAGGCGGGTAAGGTGATCCGGTTCGGGTTTTCCAACTACCGGACAGAACGGGTGCAGACTGCTATAGAATACATGGGCGCAGACTGGCAGCAGGTGTTTGTAGGGGTGTCCAACGAATGGAGCCTTGCCATGGAGCATGCGGAAGGGTACAATCCTCCCGATGGCATGGTGCCGGTGGATGCCGGTCTGCGGAAATTGTCGATGGAAAAATCCTTTGGGATCTTCCCCTTCTCCTCCATTGCCCACGGATATTTTGCCAAGCTGCAGCAGTGCGGTGCGGTATATGCGGATGGTGTATGGTCGAACACGGATACTTTCCGGGGCAGAAAGGACTGGCTCACTGCCGGGAACGGGGAAGCATACAATCGTCTGCTGGCAGAATCGGCGGAAACCGGACTGTCGGTGAATACCCTGAGCCTGCGGTATCTGATGCAGCAGCCGAACACCATTTCGGTGATGAGCGTCAGCAGACCGGAACAGCTGGCGGAACTGGCAAAACTGTAAACAGCAAAGAAAAAGCGGTACTCCTCCGTCAAGAGGAATGCCGCTTCTTTTGTTATATCATTTCCATTTCGCTGCGGACCGCATGTTTTACACGATCCCGTTCTTCTGCACGCTTGGCATCGTTGAAGTGATCCAGCGTACCTACCAGATATCCGGTAATCCGGCGGATCCGTTCAAAGGGAGCTTCTCCCGATTCGTCTCTGCCGCAGCCGGGACAGGTGTTGCCGATGATACCGGTGTATCCGCATGCTGGGTCGTGGTCAACCGGGTGGTTGATGGCGCCGTAGCCGATACCGGATTCCTTCATGCAGCGGACGATGTCCTCGAAGGCATCCAGATTTTCCAGCGGATCGCCGTCCAGTTCGATGTATGTAATGTGTCCGCCGTTGGTCAGCTCATGATAGGGGGCTTCCAGACGGATTTTGTCATATGCGGAAATATCATAATACACCGGAACATGGAAGGAGTTGGTGTAGTATTCTCTGTCGGTGATGCCGGGGATGATGCCGTACTTCTGCTTGTCAATCCGTACAAACCGGCCGGACAGACCTTCCGCAGGGGTACCGATCAGGGAGAAGTTCATGCCGTACTGTTCGGTAGCCTTGTCCATCTTCTTCCGCATGAAGCCGATGATTTCCAGCCCCAGTCTCTGGGAGTCCGGATTTTCCCCGTGATGGAATCCGGTCAGTGCCTTCAGACATTCAGCAAGCCCGATGAATCCCACAGTCAGGGTGCCGTGTTTCAGTACTTCACCCACAAAATCATCCTTGCCCAGCTTTTCGGAATCCAGCCACACACCCTCGCCCATCAGGAAGGGGTAGTTTCTGACCCGTCTGGCGGCCTGTACCCGGAACCGTTCCAGCAGCTGATCGATGATCAGATCTACCTTCCGTTCCAGTTCTTCAAAGAACCAGTCCACGTCGCCCTTGGCGTTGATGGCGATCCGGGGCAGGTTTACGGAGGAGAAGCTCAGGTTCCCGCGTCCGTTGACGATTTCCTTATCTTTGTTGATGTTGGCAATCACTCTGGTCCGGCAGCCCATGTAGGCCACTTCGGTTTCGGGTTTGCCGGGCTTATAATACTGTGCATTGTAAGGTGCATCCAGGAAACTGAAGTTGGGGAAAAGGCGCTTGGCGGATACCTTGCAGGCCTGCTGGAACAGGTCGTAGTTGGGATCACCGGGGTTATAGTTGATGCCTTCCTTCACCTTGAAAATCTGGATAGGGAAGATCGGGGTTTCTCCGTTGCCCATACCGGCGTTGGTGGCATCCAGCAGAGCCCGGATCACCAGCCGACCTTCCGGTGTGGTGTCGGTACCGTAGTTCAGGGAGGAGAAGGGAATCTGGGCGCCCGCACGGGAATGCATGGTGTTCAGATTGTGGATCAGTGCTTCCATGGCCTGATGGGTACTGCGGTCGATTTCCTTACGGGTGTATTTGTCGATCACAGCCGCTTCTCTTGCGCCGGATTCACCCAGCAGAACGGTCAGTTCTTTGGCAAGTGCATCCTTCATGGCGTCCGCTTCGGCCATAACGGGGTGTACGCCGTAGGTTTCTTCGATATGTGCCAGCAGAGCGGCGGCGGCTTCTTCTCCGTCTTTTCCGTTGTAGGTCACATCCGCCATATCCAGTGCCTTGGCAATGTTCCGGGTCAGATGCCGTACATAGGTTTTGCGTACGCCGATGGCCATGGCATATTCAAAATTGGGAACGGACTGACCGCCGTGCTGGTCGTTCTGGTTGGCCTGAATGGCGATGCAGGCGAGAGCGGCGTAGGACATGATATCCTTGGGTTCCCGGATGTTCTGGCTCTGGCCGGTTGCGAATCCGCCGTCGAACAGCTTGATCAGGTCGATCTGACAGCAGGTGGTGGTCAGCCCGTAGAAGTCCAGGTCGTGAATGTGAATGTCCCCGTCCTTGTGTGCCTTGGCG
>JAFQGY010000280.1 GCA_017415325.1 Clostridia bacterium | reverse complement strand
GTGCACCCAATGCTGCATTTGATGAAATTGCCGGAACCAAACCTGGTGAAGCCTGTGCAAGACGGGATCTGATCATGGATCTGTCAGAAGCATTGGCAAAATACGATATCGACCTGTATCTGTATTATACCGGTGATGGTCCGTACAGAGATGTGGAATGTGGTGAAAAATTTGGTTTTCTGGATCCCCGTAAGAATGTGAGTCTATCCTTTGCAAAAAAATGGGCGGCTGTACTGGAAGAATATGCTGTACGATATGGTGAACGGGTCAAGGGATGGTGGATTGACGGATGCTACGATTTCTTTGATTACAATCAGGAAAAACTTACCCCCTACTATGATGCAGTAAAAAAAGGAAACCCTGCAGCTCTGATTTCCATGAATAACGGTGTAAAAGATGATCTTTATCGCTGGTATGAAAAAGAAGATTTTACATCCGGTGAATTTGTTGATTTCACTTGTATCCCCGATAAAACAGAGGTATCGCCCTCTGTTCCGCATATCCTGGCACCACTTGGAGTTTCACCCAAAGGAAAGGAATATGGCGCATGGTGGAACAGTCCCGGCTGTTACCGGGATGGAATGTACATAAAAAACTATATCCGTCAGGTTAATGCTGCTGGTGGTGTGGTCAGTATAGACATTAAGATCCAATATGACAGCACATGGGATCCGGAACAGAAAGCCTGTCTGGCAGAAATAAACGGTTAAGAAAGAGGTGCCATATATGCAGTATAGAGTCGGTTACATAGGTTTCGGAGGGATGGGCGGCGGTTATCATTATGACACAGCAATCCGTGAAGATGTTCCTTTCACACCTACCGCAGTTTTTGATCTTCGTGAAGAACAACGTACTCTGGCAAAATCCAGAGGGCTGAAAACATTTAACAATCTCAGGGATTTTCTGGATTCCCGGATGTTTGATCTGGTTGTGGTGGCAATGCCGAACCAGTATCACTGTCCAATGACCTGTGCTGCGCTGGAAGCCGGGTATCATGTTCTCTGTGAAAAACCTGTTGCAATGTCTTCTGCAGAGATTGAAAAAATGATAGCTGTCTCCCATAAAACAGGAAAAATGTTTACCGTGCACCACAATCGGCGCTGGGATAGGGATTTCCTGATACTAAAACAAGCATTGGATACCGGTAAAATCGGCAATCTGATTACTCTTGAAAACCGTATTCACTCAAAAAATGGAAGAGGGATGATGTTCGGGTGGCGGTTATATGCAGATCATGGAGGTGGAATGTTCGGGGATTGGGGTATACATATGCTGGATCAGATGTTGTATCTTGTTCAAGAACCCATCCGTTCTGTCTGGGCAAAGATTCAGCCGATTCGTTCATGGGAAGTAGATGACTACGCAAAAGTGATTATCACCTTTGAAAGCGGACTGACAGCACAGGTGGAGTCCTCTACATTCACCCCCATTCCGCTGCCAAAATGGTATGCCTGCGGTGATAGGGGAGCGATTGTTGTTCCGGAAACCTGCGGTAATGCTGGGATCATGCGTTATGTACGTGAAGCTGCTGAAACACCGGAAACTGCGATTGTATATCCTGATTCCAGAGTAGATAGCCGTTCCTTTGATTGTTATACAGTCACTGAATGGGAGGAAATCTCTCTGCCAATGTCTCCACTCCCACAGGACTGGGCATCGCTGTATAAAAATGTTGCTACAGCACTGGAGGGTAAAGAAGAACTTGTTGTTACACCCGAAAGTGTACTGCGCTGTTTCAAGGTAATTGAAGCTGCCCACAAATCCAGTGAAACCGGTTTGGCTATAGAGTTTTGAGTTCTTTATGTCCAATCCTCGTCTGAAGAAGATACACTGAAAAAACTCGTTTCACAGTACATATGCAGACTACGTATACATTGCTGCAGTTTACCTTGCCGTGCGGTAAAATTATGTACTGAAGCAACTTAATAATATAAACTCTAATATATACTCTGGGAACTATACACCAATTCCCACCTCTTCTTCATGATATCTCCCCTGATATATAAAGCCAACGGAATTCTGATTACGGAAAAGATGTAATCATCATATTTCCGTTGGTTTTGTAATATTTGGTTGATCAATCATCCATCAACTGTATTATGTTTTTCGTATTCCTTCCATCAGACAGAAAAGAGGACTCCTTATGAACATCGACATCTCAAAAATCTGGCCCGGTTGGACTATTGCACCTGATGAAATAGGTTCCGGTGGGTATGGTCATGTATACAAAGCTGTAAATGAATCCACAGAAGCTGTTTCTGCCGTCAAGATTGTCCCTGTTACACCTACCGAAGATGAGCTGACAAAGTTAAAGCTTTGCGGCAAAAACGATGCTGCTATTCAGAAACTCTGTCTGACCAAAGCTGAAAAAATGCTTGCAGAAATCAAGGTCATGCAGAAGCTCAAAGGCTGTGCCAATATTGTCAGTATCGAAG
>JAFQGY010000279.1 GCA_017415325.1 Clostridia bacterium | reverse complement strand
GCAGAAGTAAATCGGCATGCGGCGGCCGGATCCGGTTCCGTACCAATGCAGCATCCATAAAAATCAAAATTTCCGTTCATACACTTGGTGTTGACCTCTGTATTCCGCTGCCCGGTTCCGCAGGGCTGGACGTATACACCGGTACCGGCATCGGTGCCATGTACAGAGGGTATGTCAGCCCGCTCAATTATGCGGAAGAAAACAAAATACAGGAAAAAGAAATCTGGCTTCAGCCTGAGGTAAGCGTCCCCCGGATGGTGCAGGTCACCCTGAATCTCCCCCGCAACGAAAGACTGGCCGGCGTAGAAATCGGAATTCCTGACAATGCGGAACTGCTCGCTCCCCTGCCGTTCACCAGTCCGGAAAAAATCCTGTATTACGGTTCTTCCATCACCGAAGGCGGATGTGCTTCCAGACCCGGCAATGCTTACACTGCCATGGTTGCCCGCTGGCTGGACTGCGATTACCAGAACCTTGGTTTCTCCGGTATGGCAAGAGGGGAAGAATCCATGGCGGAACTGATCGCCGGGAAAGACTGTACCATTTTTGTGATGGACTACGACCACAATGCCCCCGATACCATGCACCTGGAAGCCACCCATGAACCGTTCTATAAGATCGTCCGCGCTGCCAGACCGGATCTTCCCATCATCATGATGTCCAAGCCGGACTACGACGCCGATCCAAGAGGAAATGCCCGCCGCCGCGACATAATTTATCGTACATACACCAATGCCCGCATGGCCGGCGATGAAAACGTATACTTCCTGAACGGGGAAACCTTCTTCGGTACCCTCGGCAGAGATGCCTGTACCATCGACAACTGCCACCCCAACGATCTGGGTTTCTACCGTATGGCGGAACAGGTTTATCATGTGATTCAGTCTATCCTGCTGAAACGATAACCGGACAGTCAAAAACCATCGGACTACTCAACTTCCGATGGTTTTTCATTTTATTCTGCTGTAAATCCAATATGTTCCGCCAGTGTTTCCAGTTCCTGCAGATCAATACAGTTCGGGAAGTTCCCATCCTGCACGCCCTGCAGACATGCACCGAAGGACATCCAGCGCACCTCGGAAACTTCTTCCTCCTGCAGCACAAATTCTCCCATCTCCGGCTTGTACCAGACCACATAAATCCGCGTCACCTGCCGGTCATGATAGGGAATCCCATGAAAACAGTCATCCACAGAAACCCGCTTGATCCCGCAGTATTCCAGAGCTTCTTCCGGCACAGAAAGACCCAGTTCTTCCGAAAGCTCCCGCAATGCAGAAGGAATATATCCAACCCCGGCAGGAATATGCCCTGCACTGGATATATCATAACATCCCGGAAAAGAGTCCTTATTTTCACTCCGCTTCTGCAGCAGAATCTCTGTCCTTCCGTTCTGTCTGCGAAACAGCCATACATGCGCCGTACGGTGGGGAACTCCGTTCTGATGCGCAAAGCTCCGCTCTACTGTTTTCCCTGTTGGATCCCCGTTTTCATCTACAATATCCAGCCACTCCATACTATCCCTCAGATAAATGTATACAGATTGGCTTCCGCATGATATCCTGCACCGGCTACATACTGCGGAACACCGCTGTCCAGCTGTGATGCAAAATATTTATGCAGATGCCCGGAAAGAACCGCCTTCAGATTGGGCAGGGAATTGCAAAGCTCCAGGAAACGAACGGCTGTTTCATCCGGTTTCTGCTGGCGGTATCTGTGATCATCCAGTGTGCGCAGCAGCGGTTCCGGGCACCCGAACAGATACGGCGGATCCTGCGGCTTTTTCCCGGCAGTCACCTTGGCATACATGTCTTCCGAATACAGAGGATTGTGCATAATCAGTACCGCAGGCATCCCGTCAGAAACAGCATCCCGGAAAAGATGCAGCTGTTCTTCCGTAACATAATAATAGTTATTGTCTACCGCAATAAACTTCACCCCGTTTACAATACGGGTCTGGAACCAGAAATCCCCCGGGAAAGCTTCCTTAACATGGGCAAAGCTCTGTGCTTTATATTCTTCATCCTCCCATGCTTCTCCCACATACTGACTGAATTCATGGTTCCCGGCAGCGGCAAACACATCGGCTCCTTCAAATGCCTTCTTGGTATAATCCATATTGGCTTCGGAAACAAAGTCAATCATATCCCCGGTATGCAGAATGGTAAGGTTTTCTTTCTTTGCAAAGTCCATCAGATCGGCCAGATTTTCCAGCAGCTTTTCCGGATGATTCCCTGTAAAAGCATTGGCTCTGGCTGCAGCAAGTGTATTTTTGCGTTCATTATCTCTTTCATCTGCCAGAGATAGGTGGTTATCGGACATATGAAGCATCCGGAAAGGCTTTTCTGCGCCAACCGGGATGGTGATTTCTGTAATCAGCATAAAGTATCCTCCTGAAATTTGGATTGATCCGGTATCAGTATACCACATTCCCCTTCATCATGCAATAAATTTGAGCAAAATTTCAAATTCTGTATTCTTTTTCCGGGTAATATGGTATACTATATTTATCTGCACATCTGGAGGTACATATGAACAGAGAAGAACGAATCAAAAACGGTATGTTGTATTTCTGCGATGACGAAGCATGGGTCAGCAGACAGGTTGCACAGATGGATCTTCTGTACGAATACAATCACACCCATCCCACCGATATGGCCAGACGCCGTGAAATACTGGAACAGTTTCTGGGGTGCGCCGGTGAACACCTGTATCTGGAACCGCCATTTCATGCAAACTGGGGTATGAACACATATTTCGGCAAAAACTGTTATGCCAATTTCAATCTGACACTGGTGGATGATGGAGAAATCCGCATAGGCGATAATGTTATGTTTGCTCCCAATGTAGTGATCTCCACAACAGGTCATCCCATCCAGCCCAGTCTGCGGAAACAGGTCGCCCAGTTTTCCATCCCTGTAACCATCGGCAATAATGTATGGGTAGGCGCAAATGTCTCCATCATGCCCGGTGTGTCCATCGGTGATAATTCCGTCATCGGCGCCGGCAGTGTCGTCACCAGAGACATCCCTGCCAACGTAGTAGCCATGGGAACCCCCTGTCGTGTAGTCCGAGAAATCGGAGAGCATGACAGAGAGTATTATTTCCGTGACAGAAAGATCGATCCGGAAATGCTGGCTTTGATTGAAGAATAACAAAAAAATCCTGCCGCCCAGTCCATATCGGAAAGGGAAGCAGGATCTTTTTATCAATCATTCCTGTGCGGAGAAATCCTCTATAATCTGCTCAAGCTTAGTCTTGGCAGAATTTTCCTTCTTGGCAAGCTCGGAAGCAAAATTGGTGGAACCATTCTTGGCACAGTTCTGGAAAATATCCCCGATACCGATCTGGGAGAAGAAACGGCCAATGTCATATACACGGTATGCCAGAGCAATGTCCAGCATCTCTGCAGAATCGTCGTCACGGGTATATTTTCGTGCCAGAGCAATATCGTAGTATGCGGGCGTGATCTGAATATAAGACTGAATGGCCATAGCTTCCAGTACGGCAGTAATCACGTTTATATCATTTCCGGTCTTCGGAACGCAGGCTGTGGAGGAGATGGCATTACAGTATGTATAGTAGTTGTCCTGTGCCTCATCATATTTCGGAATAGGAAGCACACCGAAAGGTGTTTCCATATCCCGTACATTCGGAACATAGCTGAGTACTTCTCCGTAGAACAACACTCTGTCCTCCATAAACATAGCCTTGCCCACAGCCACATCGGAAGGAATCCGGGTAATGTTGTCCTTGGAAATAATATCGACAACTTTTTCCAGAGCAGCAGTGGTTTTTTCCATGTCGATATTCAGATATGGAACGCCTTCATCGTCATAGCTGACCAGCGTCAGTCCGGAGCCGTAGAAAAATGTACAGGGGCCTTCACCAGTGGTAACATATCCGTACCGGTCGGAATCCGTGAATTCACCGTTCCCATCCAGATCGGTGGTTACATCTTTGCACATGGACTGGAACATATCTATGGTCCATTTTCCTTCTCTCACAAGCTGATAAGGCTCTTCCAGACCGACATCGATAATCAGCTGTTTGTTGAAGAGCTGGATATAGGTAACGTCATTGTCCAGAATATTGATGTCCCCGTTCATGTAATATACTTTCCCGGCAATCTCCATGGCAAGAGTCCCCTGGTCCCACCATGCTTCGGACAGATTCAGGTTCGGCATATCCAGATAATTCACCAGATATCCCATCTGTGCCATGGAAGAAGCAGTAGCCATATTGGGAAATGCCAGCTTCAGGGAATCGTCTCCGGCAGTCACAGCCTGTTTGGTAATGGCATTTACATCGCCCGCATTCAGCTGAATACTGCAGTTGTACCGTTCATTGACAACCAGATTCCGGTTATAGGTGGCGTCGTTCACAGCATCACCGGTTAGTTCCTCTACCCAGATTTCTTTTTCGGAATTTCCGGTAGCAGCCTGTGCGGCAATCATAAAATCGATCCCCTCCAGATCCTGAGAAGGCAGAGCTGTATACAAATCTTTGGCTTTCTGATATTTGTCAGGTTCCGTTTCCACAGACGTTTCGTTGATCTGGGACGTATCCGCTGATTCGCTGATTTCGGTGTCAGAACAGGAAACAGCCATTGGCAGAAGCATCGCCATAAGCAGGAGAAGCGCAGTAATCTTTTTCATAAAGGAATCCTTTCGTATTCACACACACGTAATGGTTGAATTTTTCATATTATAACATAAAAATCACTAAAAAAGTGAATTTCAGATAAAATGCAGTTAAATCAGCACTTTCTCTAAAATTCACTCTCTTAATTTATCCAGGATTCAATAAAATCTTATTCTTTTTTGTCATCGTCCGCATCAAAGAGACGGAACCCGGCTGTATCTGCAACCGGCAGAGAAAACACCAGCGCATGTGCATCAGAATCCACCCCTGCTTTCTGCATGATGGAACGCATGATTTCTTTCTTCTTTTTACCGGTGGTAACAATAAAGATCATCTCTTTTTCTTCCGCCAGTGACATCCCGAAGAATTTCTCCGCATGGGCAGCAGCAGTCCCCTTGGCATGTACAACTGTACCGCCGCCGGCACCTGCTTCTCTGGCTGCATCCATCACCACATCGGTATACCCGGAAGCAGCAACGGCAATTATCAGTTCATAAGCACATTCCATGGCTTCTCCTTCCACATCATTCAGTTCCGCACCGTTCAGAAAAAATTGCAGCGTTCTCGCCCCGCCCACACTGTTCAGCGGAATGGCAAGTGCAACCCCGCGGT
>JAFQGY010000278.1 GCA_017415325.1 Clostridia bacterium | reverse complement strand
CCAGAGCCGGGTGGGTATCGTTGATGTGGATGGCAACCTTATCGGCAAAGTTGTACAGGGTACCATAGGCGGTCAGATGGTCGCTGATGATGCTCTGCAGGGACGCAGACACCAGGAAATACTGCTGGGTCAGACGGAGCAGCTTTCCTTCGTCATGGTCGTCAGAGGGATACAGCACCTTGGAGATCACTTCCGCATTGGAGGAAGCTTCCATGGCCTGCACATACTGCCCCTGAGAGAACAGCGCCATATTGAACGCAGTGGTATCCACAGCCTTCCACAGCCGGAGCACGTTGACAGCCTGACAGTCGCCGCCGGAAATCATCATGTCGTAAGGTACAGCACGGACGGTTTCATAGTTGTCGTAGGTGATGCTGCACTTGCCGTCCTTCCAGTCTTCGTGAACCGTACCGCCCAGACGGATGTCAAAAGCCTTGTCGGTTCTGGGTACCAGCCATGTGTCGCCGCCGCCCATCCAGTTATCCGGCAGTTCCACCTGGTTTCCGTCGATGATCTTCTGCTTGAACAGACCATATTCATAGCAGATGGAAAAACCGGTTGCGTGGTAATCCTGGGTGGTCAGAGCGTCCATGAAGCAGGCTGCCAGCCGTCCCAGTCCCCCGTTGCCCAGCCCCGGATCCGGTTCCATTTCGTAAATATCGTCCAGATCATAGCCCATGGAACGGAGCACATTCCGGTAGCTGTCCGCCAGCCCCAGATTCATCAGATTGTTCCGGAGAGAACGGCCGATGAGAAATTCCATGCACAGGTAATACACCTTCTTGGGCCGCTGTTTCTTTGCCTTTTCGTGGAAGACCTGTCTCTTTTCCGTGAGAATATCCTTCACGCTCATGAGGGTCGCTTTATACATCTGCTCGGCATCCGCTTCTTCCGGCTTTACACCGAAATACCGGGCCAGTTTCTGTTTAAGAGCTTCACCGATTTCCGCTTCGGTGATGGGAGTAACGTATTCCATATATCGTACTTTCCTTCCGTTTGTATGAATTCCGTCCGGCATCGTTCACAAGGGATACCCGGACAGAAAAACGGAAAAGGCAGAGTCCTCTGCTTTTCAGATTCTGCCGTCTCCATGATGCCATTTGTGAATCGAATCCCACAAATCACACCTATTATATTTTACTGCAATTTGGTATAAATATCAATATATTTTTTTGCTGAAACACTCCATGAAAAATCCACTTTCATGACGTTTTTCACCAAATCCGTCCATGCTTCCGGTTTTTCCATGTACAGACGGGTGGCGTATTCCACGGTTTCCTTCATTTCATGAGCATTGTAGTTGGTGAAGGAGAAGCCGTTGCCGGAACCTTCGTGTTCGTTGTAGGCATGGATGGTATCGAACAGCCCGCCGGTTTCCCGGACAATCGGCACCGTACCGTACCGGGAAGCGATCATCTGGGCCAGACCACAGGGCTCGCTCTTGGAGGGCATCAGGAACATATCCGCCCCTGCATAGAACTGCTTGGACAGGGACTTGTTGTATTCCAGCTTCACGCAGACTCTGCCCGGGAACCGTTCCGCCAGACGGGTAAAGAAATCTTCCAGTTCAAATTCGCCGGTACCCAGCAGAGCAAAACGGATGTTGGTTTCCGTCAGGATCTCTTCGATGACTCTGGTCACCAGATCAAAGCCCTTGTGGGATGCCAGACGGGAAACCATGGCCACAATCGGCACATCGGGTGCGTTTGTGAATCCGCAGACTTCTTCCAGCTGTGCTTTGCAGGCCGCCTTGCCGGAGAGGTTTTCTTCTGTGAAATTTTCCGCAATTTCCGGATCCTTTTCGGCACTGTAGTAGTCCACGTCGATGCCGTTTACGATGCCGCAGAGCTTATCCTGGTTGGCACGGAGGATGTGGTGCAGACCGCTGGCGTAGTATTCGGTGAGAATTTCATCGGCATACCGTCCGCTTACGGTGCTCACCATATCGGAACATACGATGGCGCCCTTCAGCAGGTTGATGCATCCGTTATACTCCACGGTGCTTCTGTCCCATTCCGCCAGCTCGAAAATATCGCCCAGAATGGAGAAATCGTAGATCCCCTGATAATCAATATTGTGGATGGTGAACAGGGTTTTGATGTTCTGGTAAGCCGTCAGATGGGCGTATTTGCGTTTCAGGTAGATCACAGCCGGTGCGGTCTGCCAGTCGTTGGCATGGAGCACATCCGGATAGAATCCCACAGCGGTCATCAGCTCCAGAATGGCCTTTCCGAAATAGGCGAACCGTTCCGCATCGTCAAAGCTGCCGTACAGTGCGGCTCTGTTGAAGTAGTATTCATTGTCAATGAAGTAGAAGGTCACGCCGTTTGCCCGGGTCTGCCATATCCCGCAGTACTGGTTCCGCCAGGCCAGCTTGACATTCATTTCGCATACCATTTCGATCTCTTCCGCATACTTCCGGCGGACAGAAGGATATAGCGGGATTACCACACGGACATCCGCGCCCTCTCCCAGTTCCTTTTTCACCGCTGCCGGCAGAGATCCCACCACGTCCGCCAGTCCCCCGGTGGAGGCATAGGGCAGCGCTTCGGATGCGGCATATAAGATTTTCATACGATTATTTCCTTTCTTCCGTACAATCCATTTTTCACGAAAAGTCCGGTCAGATCATCTTTCCCTTGGTGATATAGAACGGCTGTACATCCGCACCGGCCAGCATACGGTTGTCCCGTACTACGGCGTTCTTGTCGGAAATCACATGGTTCAGGAATGCACCGTCCCCCACAATGGTGTCCTGCATGAGGATACAGTTCTTTACCGTTGCGTTCCGGCCTACCTTTACACCGCGGAACAGGATGGAGTTTTCCACAGTCCCCTGGATATCGCATCCGTCGGCAATCATGGAATTCTTCACGCTGGCATTCTGGCCATAGTTGGCGGGTACGGAATTGCGCACCTTGGTGTAGATGGGACGGTTCTTTACGTTGAACAGCGCAGCCCGGGCAGCAGGATCGTTCAGCAGGGTCATGCTGTGGGCATAATATTCCGCAAAGGAAGTGATGGTGGCAAAATAGCCGTCATACTTGTACACACGGTAATTGCGGTGCTTCAGGTTCCGGGACATGATGTCTCTGGTCATGCTGACATAGTTGTGCGCCACGGAGTCCAGCACCACTTCCTGTAAGTATTCGGTCTTCATCACCACGATATTCAGTGCCACATCCGCTCTTCCGGAGAAGTTGGTGGGATAGGACAGAATATCGGTGATCCGGCCTTCTGCATCGGCGGTGTACAGCACATTAATCTTGGCCTGTTCCGGGGTCAGATCCATGGTCTTGACAGCCGCGGTGATGTCGGCGTCGGTCTTGATGTGGTAGTCGATGATGTCGTTCAGATCCACGTTGCAGATTACGTCACAGTCAGAAAGAACCACATACTCGTCGGTGATCTTCTGGATGGAGTAGCTGACCCCCTTGAGCGCTTCCAGTCTGGTCTGATACTGGATGTTGGGGTTGCTGGCATAGGCGGTGATATAGGGAGGCAGCAGCTTGATACCGCCGGAACGTCTCGCCAGATCCCAGTCCTTACCGGAACCGATATGGTCCATCAGGGACTGATAGTTCAGATGGGTGATCAGATTGATGTTGTAGATGTTGGAGTTCACCATGTTGGACAGGGTGAAGTCGATGAAGCGGTACCGGCAGGCAAAGGGAACGGAAGCGATGGTGCGCAGCCGGGTCAGCTCCGGAATGTTGTTATCATGAATATTGGAAAATATAATACCTGCTACAGACATTGTGGCGACCTATCCTTTCTCGTTCAATTACTCTTTCAACAGCTTGTTTTCCTGCAGCCATGCCCGGTTCACCATGGTGCCGCCGGGAATATCTGCGCCGGGCAGAACATTCAGATCGGAACCCACAACGGTGATCTGTTCATCCGCACTGCGGGTACGTCCCACAACGGAGCCTGCGCCGATGGTGGTATCGCTGTCGATGATGGAATAGTTGACGGTTGCGCCCTCTCCGATGGTAACCCCGGCGAGGATGACGGAATCCTTGATATATGCGCCTCTGGCCACCTTTACGCCGCTGGACAGAACGGAGTTTTCCACAATCCCTTCGATTTCGCAGCCTTCGGTGATGAGAGAGTTGGTAATCTTGGCGTAGTTCCCCACGAAATGCGGCGGCACTGCGTTGTTCCGGGAGTAGATGCGCCAGTCGCGGTCTGCCAGATCCAGTTCGGAGTTTTCGTCCAGCAGATCCATGTTGGCTTCCCACAGGGACTGGATGGTTCCCACATCTTTCCAGTAGCCGGAGAAGGGGTAGGCATACATTTTACAGCCGTCCGCCAGCATATTCGGAATGATATTCTTCCCGAAGTCCTTGGAAGAGTTCGGATCCGCTTCGTCGGCGATCAGGTACCGTTCCAGCAGGTCACGGTTGAAAATGTAGATCCCCATGGATGCCTTGGTGCTCTTCGGAACCTTGGGCTTTTCTTCAAATTCAATGATCCGCAGGTCGTCGTCGGTGTTCATGATCCCGAAACGGCTTGCTTCTTCCAGAGAAACTTCCAGTACGGCGATGGTACAGTCAGCACCCTTGGCCTTGTGGGCTTCCAGCATCTTGTTGTAGTCCATCTTGTAGATATGGTCACCGGACAGGATCAGCACATATTCCGGGTCATACCGGCGGATGAAGTTCAGGTTCTGATAGATGGCATTTGCCGTCCCCTTGTACCAGTCCGCACCGTCTTTCCCCTGATACGGAGGAAGCACCGTTGCGCCGCTCTGTCCGCGGTCCAGATCCCAGGGACTGCCGCTGCCGATGTACTCATTGAGCACCAGAGGCTGGTACTGGGTCAGAACACCTACGGTGTAAATGCCGGAATTGACACAGTTGGACATGGGGAAGTCAATGATCCGGTACTTACCGCCGTACGGTACTGCGGGTTTGGCAGTCTTCTCTGTCAGTGTGTACAAACGGCTTCCCTGCCCGCCTGCCAGCAGCATTGCCACACACTCCTGCTTTTTATACATATCTATCTCCCTATTCTGCCGTAATACGGCGTAATAATATTGTCGTTTTCAGTTCAGCTGTTTTTTCAGAATCACGCCGCCCATAGCCGGGAGGGTGATGGAGATCTGGTTCTTACGGCTGCCGTTTTCATCGGTGACAGCCACAGACCGCACCGCATCTTCATTGAGCCGGTTTCTGCCGCCGAATTCGTACTGGTCGGTGGTAAGAATTTCTTCATACCGTCCCATTTTCGGCACAAGCAGGGTATACCCTTCCCTGACCACAGGAGAGAAGTTCAGCACCACAATCAGTTCGTGCCCCTTCTTGTCCTTCCGGCGGTAGGAAATAATGTTCAGATCTGCCTGATCGGGATCAATCCATGTGAAGCCGTCCCAGCCGTCATCGATTTCCCAGAGGGGAGCGTTTTCCAGATACACATGGTTCAGCGCCCTGAAAAACCGCTGCATTTCGATGTGCCGGGGATAGTCCGTCATGAACCATTCCAACTGGTTTTCATAATC
This sequence comes from Clostridia bacterium, assembly GCA_017415325.1. Lineage (GTDB taxonomy): Bacteria > Bacillota > Clostridia > Oscillospirales > CAG-272 > UMGS1696. The sequence goes on along the minus strand of JAFQGY010000278.1, from coordinate 2,652 downwards.
CCATTCCCGGAACTGGGCAAATTCCGTACCCATAAAGGTGAGCTTTTTCCCGGGCAGGGTCATCATATACAGCATGAATGTCCGCATCCCCGCAAACTTGTCGTCGTATTCCCCGAACATCTTGTCCACCAGGGATTTCTTCCCGTGCACCACTTCGTCATGGGAAACCGGCAGAATATAGTTCTCGTTGAACGCATACATCAGCGGGAAGGTCAGCTTGTTGTGAATATGCTTCCGTCCGATGGGGTCACACTGCACGTAATCGAACATATCGTTGGCCCAGCCCATGTTCCACTTGAAGGAGAAGCCAAGTCCCCCTTCGGAAACCGGTTTTGTAATCATAGGCCAGTCAGAAGATTCTTCGGCGATCATCAGAGCATCCGGATACCGCTCATGAATGATGCTGTTCAGCTTTTTGAAAAATGCAACCGCTTCCGGATTCTTGTTGGAACCGTCTGCCGCAGGAACCCATTCGCCGGGTTTCCGGTCAAAATCCAGATACAGCATGGACGCCACCGCATCCACCCGCAGTCCGTCCGCATGGAACTCGCTCAGCCAGTACAGCGCATTGGATACAAGGAACGACTGCACCTCCGGCCGGCCCACATCAAAGAAGCGGGTACCCCAGACCTGGTGCTCTTTTCTGTCCCAGCCCTGGTATTCGTACAGCGGCTGTCCGTCAAATTCATAAAGCCCGTGTCTGTCCTTGGGGAAGTGTGCCGGAACCCAGTCCAGAATCACACCGATGCCGTTTTCATGCATCTTATCCACAAAGTACTTGAAATCTTCCGGCGTTCCGTACCGGGAGGTGGGCGCATAATAGCCGCAGACCTGATACCCCCAGGAGCCGTCGAAGGGATGCTCCATCACCGGCAGAAGCTCCACATGCGTGTATCCCATATCGTTCAGATACGGGGCAAGGGAATCTGCTATGGTGCGGTAATCCAGATAATGCGCGCCGTCTGCATTGCATTCCCCGTCCAGTGTCTTCCAGGAACCCAGATGCAGTTCGTAGATATTCAGCGGTGCACTGTAGAAATGGTTGACTTTCGGCTTGAATCCTCTGGCTTTCGGGCACACCACAGCGCTGCGCTTCTTCAGCCATTCCGCATCATGCCAGGTGTAACTTGCCGCTGTATGGATAATGGAAGCGGTATTCTTCAGGGTTTCGTTGTAGTTGGCATACGGGTCCGCCTTGAGCCATGTCACGCCGTCCTGACCGGTTACCGCATATTTATAGAAGGTGTTTTCCATATCCGCTTCCCGGTCAATGATCAGCTCCCAGACCCCCTGCTTTGTCATGCGGGTCATGGGCAGTCCGGTTTCCCAGTCGGTCAGATCGCCGACCACGGATATGGCTCTGGCATTGGGTGCCCAGACACGGAAGATATACCGGTATTCTCCCTCTTCCGTTCGTTCGCTGTGCACTCCGAGATACCGCCAGGATTCGTAATTGGTACCCTGATGGAACAGGTACGCCGGCAAGGACGTTTCCTCTTCCGTCACGGGGAACCGGGTATTGCTTGTTTTGGCTGCATCAGTCATACAGGTTTTTTCCTCACTTTCCTGCCCTCAGAGTCTGCATACCATCCAGGCATGTCACGGCTCCGGTGAAACCGACTGGTTCCGCAGCGGGATAATTTTTTCTGCTATAGGTATTATACTATGATTCCCAAAAAATTTCAAGCGTATTTTGGTATATAAATACGATTTGTACACATTTTTTCCACGCTTTTATGACAATATTTATAAATCATCGTCATTTCCGGATAAATTTCTGAGAAAACCCTGTTGTTCGGGAAGCATGAACAGACCTGCAGTGTTATTTGTTCATAAAACTGTCTGTCCGTCAACGGATTCTGTCTGTACAACTGACATATCCGGAATTTCTTCATCGGTCTTTTTGCTGAATTTTTGGTCAAAAACACAAAAACAGTCTGCCCGGATCCTGCCGTAAAGCACGCCGGTACAGACTTGTTTTGTACATTTTATGAAACTTTATACCTTATCTCCGGATCTTTGCCAGATACCGCCACGGTTTGTCCCGGTCTTCTCCGGCGTAGTCAATTCCCACCCGGGGCAGCGCCTGTACAAATTCCACAGAGCATCCCGGATCTGCCAGATACAGTCTGCCGGCAGTCATGTCCGCACCGTCCGTTTCCTTCCCGATACCGAAGGCGGTACACAGGCGTCCGGGGCCGGTGGTCATGGCAATCCGCTGTTTTTCCGTCATACTGTCCGCTGTCGGATAAGACTTTGCCCTGCCCGTTTTCATACAGTTCTGCACCATCAGCGAAACTCCGTCTACCGGCATCACACTGCGGATCAGCACCGCTTCCGGATTTCCTTCCGCAGCAGCGGTGAAATTCAGGCAGTGATACAGACCGTAGATCTGATACACATAGGCAAAACCGCCCTGCCGGTACATGGTTTCGTTCCTGGCTGTCCGTCTGCCGCCGTATGCATGGGAGGCACGGTCAACAACCCCCATATAGGCTTCCGTTTCGGTGATGATCCCGGAGAGAATGCCTGCGTCGGTTTCATACACCAACAGCTTTCCGAGACAGTTCCGTGCCAGTGTACAGCCGTCGGTGGTATAAAACGAACGGGGCAGCGGTGTATGGAGCATACTCAGTCAAAGGCCACGGGGGT
>JAFQGY010000277.1 GCA_017415325.1 Clostridia bacterium | reverse complement strand
GGGGAGGGAGGACGGAGCGGCGTTTGAGCACCGATTTCCTCCCTCCCCTATCCTCTGAGTCCCGTCCGGAAGGACACCCCCTCGAAGGTCTTCGAGTAAACAAACCCGCTGTAAGCAGAAGCAAAATCTATATCCCCTTCTAAAACGTCTTCGAGAAAACTCCACCGCTGTAGGCCAGTACGAAACCAATCACCCCCTTCCAAAAGCATCGTGCCAACACCCCCGCTGTACGCCAGTACGAAACTAATCTCCCCCAAAAAGATTCCCCGGAAATACAGAAAAGACCCCCTATCTCCCATTGACAGGATACACCCGCCGTGGTAAAATATATACAATAATTAAATTCACCCCGCCGAAGGGCAGGCCGAAGGAGACCAATATGCAGGAAAGATCCGCTATTCATCCGAAATATACATGGGACTTTACCCATATCTATACATCCCCCGAAATGCTGGACGAAGACCTGGCAAAGTGCGCCGCATATGCCGAAACACTGGCCGGTTGCAGAGGAACGCTGGCCCATGGCAGTGACAGACTGGCAGATGCCATGGATGCCCTGACTGCCGCCATGGAAGCACTGGAACGGGCAAGCTGCTACGCCTTTCTGCAGTATTCCGTGGACGGCGGAGACGCTGCCGCACAGGTGATGATGGGCAAAACCCAGACTGCCGGGATCGGTGTTATGACTGCCGCCGCATTTCTGGAACCGGAAATTCTGGAAATCCCGGAAGAGCTGCTGGAAGAATATCTCCAAAATCCCCGTCTGACCACCCACCGGCACTATTTCCACGATGTGCTCCGTGGAAAGGCCCATACGCTGGACGCAAAAAGCGAAGAACTCCTCTCCAAGGTAGCCAAGATCACCGGCACAGCCAACGATGTGTATACCATGTTCACCGACGTGGAACTGGAGATCCCCCACATCCGGGACGAGGACGGCAATGACGCAGAACTGACCCAGGGCAACTTCGGCGTGTACCGGGAATCCCCCTGCCGCCGTGTCCGGGAGGATGCCTTCAACACCATGTTCGGCACCTATAGGAAATACAACAACACCTTCGCCACCCTGTATGCAGGAAACGTGAAAAAGGACAATATGTCCGCTGACATCCGGGGATACGAAGGGGCCTGCGAAGCCGCTCTGTTCGGCGGGAATGTGCCTGTGGCCGTGTATGACAGCCTCATCGAAGCGGTGCACGGTGCCCTGCCGTCCATGAACAAGTACCTCCGGCTCCGGAAAAAGGCGCTGGGACTGGATGAGATCGACGTGTACGACCTGTACTGCCCCATGGTGGCGGATGTGGAATATCCCATGCCCTATGAGGACGGGAAAGCACTGGTGAAAAAAGCGCTGGCGCCTCTGGGGGAAGAATATGCAAAGCTGCTGGACAGAGCCTTCGGGGAAAACTGGATCGACGTGTATGAAACCCCCGGCAAACACTCCGGCGCCTACTCCATGGGTGTGTTCGACGTCCATCCCTACGTCCTGCTGAACTACACCGATACCCTGGATGATGCGTTCACCCTGGCCCATGAGCTGGGACACGCCATGCACTCCTGGTTCTCCGACACCACCCAGGATTTTCCCAACCACGACTACAAGATTCTGGTGGCGGAAGTGGCGTCTACCGTCAACGAAGTGCTTTTGACAAAGTATCTGCTGAACACCGAAACAGACCCGAAGCGCAAGGCGTATATCCTGAATCATTTTCTGGAAGGCTTCCGCACCACTGTGTTCCGCCAGACCCTGTTCGCCGAATTTGAACGGATCGCCCATGTGAAGGAACAGGAAGGAGAAACCCTCACCGCCGAATGCCTCAACGGGATCTACGCCGATCTGGAAAAGCTGTACTACAGCGAAGCGGGCATGCAGGACAACATCGCCGTGGAATGGAGCTATATCCCCCACTTCTACCGGGCCTTCTACGTGTACCAGTACGCTACCGGATTCTGCTCTGCCGTGGCCATTGCATCGAAGATTCTGGAAACCGGCGACGCATCCGGGTACCTGCAGTTCCTGACCACCGGCGGCTCGGACTATCCGCTGGAAGAACTGAAGATTGCCGGCATCGACCTGACCAGTCCCCATGTGGTGGCAGATGCGCTGGCGGTGTTTGACAAGACCATTG
>JAFQGY010000276.1 GCA_017415325.1 Clostridia bacterium | reverse complement strand
GGGAGGAGGGATGACTGGCACCTGAAGTCAATCTCCCTCCTCCCCTATCCTCTGAGTCCCGTCCGGAAGGACACCCCTTCTATGGGCATAGAAAAAACCACCCCGCTGTCAAACAGAGTCCCGTCCGGAAGGCCCCCCTCTATGGTCATAGAGAAAACCATACCGCTGTCAAACAGAGTTCCGTCCGGAAAGACACCCCTTACGATGGTCATCGTACACACACTACCGCTGCAGGCGAAAGAAAAATACAAAACCAGAAGAAAAGAATCGTTCCTCTCACCGCTCCAGCGGCACAATATTCATCCGGATGGTTGTCCGCTGTACATCGGCGCCGCGGATTTCGATGATGTAGTCCAGAAAGATCACGCCGCCCTCTTCGTCCAGATCTGTATCGCAGCGGCGGGTGTAGGTGCAGGCTTCCAGAGGCATCGGGATCATGGGGGAGGAGTATACCGAGGTGTGGCGGCGGCCTTTTTCACAGATCAGGGTGTTCATCAGGGTGCCGGAGCGTTCGATGGACAGGCTGTGGGGGGTGGCGCGGTCGATGCGGATGGTGCTCTTGGTTTGGCCGAGGTCGGAGCCGGGGGCTTCATCGTAGGTGATGGTGATCTGCCCCGGGGTCACGTCCATTTCCGCTTCTGTGGTGAAGATATACCGGCCGGTATTGTCGTTGTTTTCCGCCTGGGAGAAGCACTCGTCGATCAGGGCTTCCAGCTTCCGGCGGATGGCTTCCTGCCCTTCCGGGGACTCCGGATCAAAATCTTCCTCGTCCGGGACAAGCTCTGTGGTGGAGATATCCATGGCGGGGCCGTCGGCAAAGGCAGATTCCTCGCCGGGATAGGGCATCTCTGCCATTTCTTCCATGACTTCCTCTACGGCTTCCATGGCCTGACTGCGGAACTGGTCATAGATGGAGATGGCGTGGTTGGTGGGAAGGGTATGCTTGGTGGATATGGTCAGCTTTATGGCAATGGACATGATAACCTCCGGAAAAGTAAGATGGAAGAAGTAAGATATCCGAAATAAGAGATGGGCGGCAGACAGCGGAAGGTCTGCACGGACGGGATATTTCTTATCTTTTACTACGTAATCGATGATTAACTATATCACGCAATCGGAAATGGTCTGTGGCGAGCAGGGTCGGGGCCCTGGGAGCTCGCTTTACTATTCCTTATGTCTTGGATGCACAATATTCAGTGGCAGATGGAATTGCAGAAACTATATCCAGTGGAACTCCTGTTTAAAGTTCTTTGCCGAGCTTTCTTTCAAGAAAGCGATCCGCGTCCCCTGCATCAACAGGTTAGTTAATCATCATTTACTTACTTCTTATTTCTGATTTTGTGCATCACCGCACAGTAGGCCGGAACCAGCAGGATGCAGGCGGCGACCCATGCGGCGGGATTGGCGAAGCGGATGATGTCGAAACCCCAGACGGGGGCACCGAAAATGGCGATGGCACTGCGGGCGGCCAGTTCAAAGATGCCGGCAAACATGGCAAGGGGGCCGTATTCCAGTCCCTGCAGGGTGAAGCGGTAGACGGTCAGGGTACCCAGCAGAATATAACAGCAGCAGTTGGCACGGATGAAGGCCTGGGCGTTTTCCAGAATCTGCGGCAGGGTCGGGTCGGCGGGATCCAGAAAGAGCAGGGTCATGGCTTTGCCGAAGAAGAACAGGAGAAGGCCGATGCCGATGCTGTACACCAGCTGGATTTTCATGCCGCATTTTACGCCGTCCTGTATCCGCTCCAGGTTCCCTGCCCCGATGTTCTGGCCGGCCCAGGTAGCCATGGCGGCACCCAGTGTATTGATGGGCAGAAGGGCAATCTGGTGGATTTTCAGACCGGCGGTGACGGAGGCCACAAGGAGGGAGCCCAGATTGTTGATGGAAATCTGGATCAGTACCGAGCCGATGGCGGTGATGGAATACTGCAGAGCCATGGGCAGGCCGGACAGCAGCATACGCCAGGTGATTTTTTGATCAAAGGCCAGTTCTTCCCGGCACAGACGCAGCATCGGATAGTGTTTCCGGATATAGAAGAAACAGCCCAGAGATGCGGCCAGCTGTGAGGTCACGGTGGCAAGGCTCACTCCCATGACACCCAGTCCGAAGGCCAGTACCAGCACAAGGTCAAGGACGATGTTCAGGCAGGAGGCGAAGATCAGGAACAGGAGCGGGGTACGGCTGTTGCCCAGTGCACGGAGCAGGCCGGCGGTCAGGTTATAGAAAATGGTGGCCGGGATGCCGAGGAAGATAATCCGGAGATAGATCCGGGAGTCGGCAAAGATGTCGGCGGGGGTGTTCATGGCGGTCAGCAGCCACTGCAGGGACAGGGACGTAACCGCGGTCAGCAGGATGGCAAAGAACACGGACAGGTAGACTGCGTGGGCCAGGCAGCGGCGCAGAAGAGGATGGTCGTCGGCACCGAAGGATCGGGCAATGGGGATGCACAGTCCCGCACACATGCCGTCCACGAAGCCGATCACCAGAAACAGAATGGAGCCGGTGGCACCTACAGCGGCCAGAGCACCGGTACCCACGAACTTGCCTACGATGGCGGCGTCGGCCATATTGTAGAACTGCTGCATCAGGTTGCCCAGCAGTATGGGCAGGCAGAAGCGCAGAATCAGGGGCAGGGGGCGGCCTGCGGTCATGTTGAGAGTCTTGTTCATACGGGTGTCTCCGTGGCTTCCGGTTCAGCTTCCGATGCGGAGGGGAAACGGGCTTTCAGGATGTTGTAGGCGATGATACCCACCACCACGATGGCGGCACCGAGGAGGGCTGTTTTCCCCAGCTCTTCTCCGATGACCAGTGCGGCCAGAATGGGGTTCAGGATGGGTTCGATGGTGGAGATTAGGGAGGCTGTCAGGGGTGGGGTGTGTTCCAGTCCTTCCGCCATGCAGATATAGGCACAGGCGAACTGGAATACCGACAGGGCCAGGACGGCACCCAGAGCGGTGGGTGTGAACACAGTTTCCTGCAGGATAAAGGGACAGCCGATGATGGCGCCCAGGATGCATCCGGTGAAGACGGAGGACAGATTATCGCTGCCGGGGAGCATTTTCATCATGAAAACCACTGCATAGGTTGCCCCGGAAGCCAGCGCCAGGATGTTGCCCAGCATGGATCCGCCGCCGCCCAGCAGACTGTCCAGGAAGAAGCAGACCACCCCGCAGGCAATCACGGGAATGGCGGCGATGTCCCAGCGGTCGGGCTTTTTGCGGAATACGGCCCACATATACAGGATGATGAACACCGGGGCGGTATACTGCAGGATGATGGCGGAGGCGGCGGTGGTAAGCTTGTTGGCGTAGACGTACAGGGCGCTGGTGGCACACATCATGGCCCCGCCGAGAAAGACGGATCTGTTGAAGACTACCCTGTGCCCGCGGATTTTCATATAGGCAAGGATTACCAGCCCCGCAATGAGGGAACGGGCGCCGTTGATGGCCATGGCTCCCCAGGGGATGGATTTGACGATGACCCCGCCCAGAGAAAAGCACACGGCCTCTGCGAAGATCAGCAGGGTGGAGAGGGATTTTTTGGACATAGAACCTCCGGGATAAGTAAGAAGTAAGAGATAAGAATTAAGTAAATGATGATTAACTAACCTGTTGATGCAGGGGACGCGGGTCGCTTTCTTGAAAGAAATCCACACATTGGCTGCGCCAAGTGGGCAAAGAACTTTAAACAGGAGTTCCACTGGATATAGTTTCTGCAATTCCATCTGCCACTGGATATTGTGCATTCAAGACATGAGAAATAATGGAGTGAGCTCCCAGGGACCCGCCCCTGCTCGCCATAGATCGTTTCCGATTGCGTGATATAGTTAATCATCGTTTACGTAAGAAGTATTTCAGAATATAGTTGGTGCGGAAACAGCAGAGGAAGACAGAAACATGGCAGAAGACAGATGCATTTTCAGCTGCACGCAGTACTTCTTATTTCTTACTTCTTACTTTTCCACGGTATCGTCACCGCTGCGCCGGCCAGCATCAGGGCAAGCCAGACCAGAATCAGGTTGTGCCAGCCGATGTCCGTGACGGCATCCGCAAAGAGACGGGAGGAGACGGAGGCGGCCATGTAGCTCATGAAGTCCAGAAAGCCTGTGGCGCCGGAGACCATGCCTGTGTCACGGAGACTGGGGCAGTAGCGGCTCCACAGCATCGAGGCAGCACAGTTGGAGGACAGGATTGCCAGAATCAGACAGACGATGTTGACGGTGGGGGATCTGAACAGGTAGACGGCGGTGAAGAACACGGAGGAGGTGACAAAGGACAGCAGGATGGTCAGATCCATGTTCCGCTTCAGCCGTTCGTAGACGAATACAGCCACAAAGGCAGTGGAGGAGATCACAAAGGTGGAGACGGTGAACAGCAGGGCGGCGGCGTCCGTGGAGAAGCCCAGATACTGGGACAGATATGTAGGCAGCCAGAACACCACTGTGGTGCGCACCACGCCGGTCAGGATGGAGATCAGGGTGAACTTTACGATTCTGTGACGGAGCAGGACTTTAATGCTGCCCTGCCCTTTCTGTTTCCGGTACTGTCCGTAGGTGACGATGCCCTTTTTCTCGAACAGGGTGAACACGGCAAAGCAGACGGCGCCCATCACCAGAAGCATTACACTGCTGGCACGGAACACCCCCTGCCACACCAGTACGGCGGCAAGGACACCGGCCAGAGGGGTGCCGAAGAAGGAAGCGAAGGTGTAGCCCAGACTGCAGCGGGTGGCATAAATGGGTTCGGTGTTTTCCGCCACCACCTTGGTCATGGGGCCGTAGATCATGGACAGGAAAAAGCCGGTCATGCCGTAGGTGACAACGGACAGACTGGGATTTCCCGCCGTCAGAGAGAAGAATATGCTGAACACTCCCGCCAGCGCAAGGCCGAAGGAGATCATGTATTTCGCTTTGATCCTGTCCCCCACGGAGCCGTTGATGAGCTGTCCCACGGCATAGGTGATGAAATACACGGAGGAGAGGGTACCGATGGATTCGGTGGAGAAGCTGCCGTCCGCGATCATCTGGGGGGACACGGCGGACAGGATGTTCCGGGCTACGTATACTGCCAGATAGGACAGGGAGCACATACAGCCGATGGCGATGGCTTTCCGGGCGGCGGGGGAGACGGTGAAGGATTTCATAGGGCGGGAAAACCTCAGAAAGGCGCTTTCAGGACGGGCTGTACCAGACGGAGGGAGTACCGCTGCACCAGAGCCATGGCCTTTTCGTATGCGGGGATGTCGCAGACGCAGCAGGCTTCATGGGCGTCACAGCCGATGACCACATCCGCACCCAGTTCTCCGGCCAGCGCCCAGAAGGCTTCGTTGGGATAGTGCCGGTTTCCGCGGATGCCCAGCAGGTTGATCTCCAGCGGGGTGCCGGTTTCCATGGCGCAGCGGATCAGGCGGGTGTATTCTCTGCGGTACACGGCGGGGTCTCCCACGTAGTTCTGCAGCTCGGGATGGGCGATATAGGTGAACCGGCCGGTGCGCATGGCTTCGCTGACCTGATTCACGTAGTCGGCAAGGTAGTTCTCGTCTTCGTTTTTTCTGCCGGAATAGCGGCGGGTGGTTTCGTTGTCCAGAAAATGCTGTCCCAGAATCAGATAGTCGCAGGGGTACTGGCCCACGAACTGCAGGAATGCATCGAAAATTTCCGGGTAGTATTCCGTTTCGTAGCCGATTCTGATCTCGATCCGGTCTTTATATTCCTCCCGCAGGGAAAGCAGGGTATTCACGTAGTCTTCCGTCTGGTCGGGATACATCCGGTAATCGGAGTAGTAGTCTCCCGGGAAGAGCTGGGGGCAATGGTCGGAGAAGCCCAGGGTGGTCATTCCGGCGGCGATGGCGGTTTCTATGTATTCCCGCTCTGTGCCTGTGGCGTGGCGGCAGCGGTAGGTATGGGTATGATAATTGGCTTTCAGCATGGTTTTTTACCTTTCCTGTTGTTTGGCGTCAGTTGTTATTGTAGCATAATTTTCTTGGGATAACAATAGGAAATGTGTATGGATTTTTGAGGGTTTTGCTTCTGTTTTTGCTTGGGGTTGTTGTTCGGTTTACAGCGGTATTGTTTATACTAAGCCCTTAGTAGGGGGTGTCCTTCCGGACGGGACTCAGAGGATAGGGAGGGGAGAAGTCGGTGCTCAGACGCCGCTCCGTCTCCCCTCCCTACCCTCCGAGACCTCCCACCCTCCCCTCCGAGACCTCCCACCCTCCCCTCTCATCCAGGCTCTGCGGTTGTTTTGTGCTCACCAGTACGTTACATGGCTTAGAGCGCTTGGCTGAGTG
>JAFQGY010000275.1 GCA_017415325.1 Clostridia bacterium | reverse complement strand
ATACCGTAGGTGTAAGCCTGTTCGGGCATGGTCTGGTGGAATGCGGTGTCGAATACCAGAACCTGCGGCTTATCGGGCATAACGGCCAGACAACCCTTGATACCCATGATGTGCGCGCCGGTGTGCAGAGGAGCAAAGTCACGGCACAGTTCCAGCTTTTCCAGAACTTCGTCGTTCAGCAGTACGGATTCGAAGAAGTAGGGACCGCCATGCACAACGCGGTGGCCGATGGCTTCGATTTCATCCATGCTGGAGATTACGCCGGTTTCAGCGTCGGTCAGATACTTGATAACGATTTCGGTGGCAACAGCGTGGTCGGGCATGGGCAGTTCGATCTTCAGCTTTTCGCCGTCTTCACCTTTCCGGTGTTCCAGACGTCCGTCGATGCCGATCCGTTCGCAGATACCCTTGGCCAGAACAGATTCGGTAGCGGTGTCAAACAGCTGATACTTCAGGGAAGAAGACCCTGCGTTTACAACAAGAACTTTCATGTACAGATTCCTCCAAAAGAAATTCAAAAAAATATTTGACAAAACATTGCACAACATATATAATTATATAGGATTTCATCCGAATTTACAAGAAGTTTTTACAGATTCAGAGGAAGAAACAAAAAATGACCCAAAATACGGCCATCATTTGTGAAACGAACCCATGTCACAGGGGACACAGGTACCTTTTTGACACCGTAAAGGCCAAAAACAGTGGCATTTGCACCGCTGTCATGAGCGGAAACTTCGTCCAGCGGGGGCTTCCGGCGGTTCTGGACAAATATACCAGAGCGCAGATTCTGCTGGAAAACGGAGCGGATCTGGTGGTGGAGTTGCCGTACCCCTGGTGTGCCGCCGGGGGAGAAGCCTTTGCCGCCGGGGGGATTGCCGTGGCTGCGGGAATGGGGGCGGACAGACTGTGCTTCGGTAGTGAAACGGGAGACATGGATATGCTGACCCGGTGTGCGGCATGGCTGGATCTGCCGGAAACCGGAGAATGGATACAGCAGAGAGAAAAAGCGGAACCGGGAACGGGAGCGGCAGCACTGTATGATATGCTGGCAAAAGAAGCCGGATATACCCTCTCTCCCAACGACAAGCTGGCAGTGTGGTATCTGCGGCAGATCCGGGCACAGAACAGCAGTATCCTGCCGCAGGCTGTCCGACGGATGCCCCACAGCGAAACGGTTGTCAGTGCTTCCAAAATCCGGCAGAAGCTGGCAGAAGGGGAGGACATTACCCCGTTTGTTCCTTCGGAAGCGGCGGAGAGATACAGAGATGCCCGGTTTACCGATGCAAAGCGTTTTGATGCGCTGGCATGGATCTATTTCCGTCTGTTTGCACCGGAGAAGCCGGACAACGGAGAGAAAAGCGGTCTGTACCGGAGAATGCTGAAAACCGCAGGAAAATGCACAAACAGTGAATCTTTCTTCCGGGAATCCGCCACTAAAAAATATACCGATGCCAGAGTCCGTCGTACCGCACTGTTCGCCATGACGGACACCCCGGAACCGGATACGCTTGGTCTTCCGGGATACACAGTTCTGCTGGGCGCAAACGAAGCGGGTCGTGCATATTTGAAAGAACGGCGGAAAACACAGGCATTTCCCATCGTTACAAAACCTGCCGACCGGGAAAAGCTGCCGGAACCTGCACGTGCGCAGTATCACTGGCTGGAGCGGGCGGACAGGCTGTATACCATGTGCATGGATCCTGCCGGAGAAGCGGACAGATTCCTGCGGATGAAACCGGCAATCATGGAAAGGTAAGAAGTAAGAGATAAGAAATAAGAAGTATATGGACAGCCCTGCATTCGGTGCACCATATACTTCTTTTCTCATTTCGACATGCTATGAAATAATGTCTGCATGATCTGTCCGGCGCATTCCGCAGAGCTGTACTGACTGGTATCAACCCGCATACTGTACCGGATTCCTTCCGCCATCATAGCTGCCTGTTCTTCTGACTGGGTTTCGTATCTGTCACCGCGGCGGATATTCCGTTCCCGGCATAGTTCCAGCGGACACCACACTTCCACAACATCCAATGGATTCTCCCGGAGAATTTCCAGCATGCGATTGTAATGCGGCCGCATTTCCTCCTGCTCTACCAGAATACCGTCAATCAGCACATTGTGTCCCCTGTCGGAAAACAGCTTGGCCGTATGATACATCAGCATCACCGCTTCCGAAAGGTATTTCCAGTAATTCTGACGCAGATACCGTTCTCCCACCATTTCCTGAAACAGATCGTTGGCCACGACATAAAAGAATATATCCTCTCTGTCCTGCAGTGCTTCCACAATAGAAGTTTTTCCGGCACTGGTAACCCCATTCAGAAAAATGATCCGTCCTTTATTGTTTCCCACTTTCGTTGTTATCTCTTATCTCTGATTTCTTACTTCTTATCTTGTCAGTATTTCCGCATGGATTTCCAGATATCCAGCACCAGCTGATACCGTTCCGGCGGCATTCCCTTGAAGGGCACATTGCTGGTGGCAAAGATGTATCCGCCGCCTGCTCCGCCGTATTTCAGGCAGTATTCCGCACTGTCTCTCACATCCTGGTCGGTACCGGTCTGCATGGCGGCGCAGTGGACGTTTCCGCAGAGGGCAACTTTGTCCCCGTACAGCCGCTTGACTTCCCGGATGTCCACACCGGCCATGGGGTCGATGGTGTGGAGGGCATGAGGGCCGGCGGAGATCATGGATTCGATGATGGGCATGATGTTTCCGTCGGTGTGCTTGATGATGTACAGCCCGTCTTCCCGTCCCGCTTTGCAGATCTGTGCCAGGAACGGCGTGATGAATACATCAAACATATCCGGAGACAGGAACGGCCCGGAGTTGTAGCAGTAGTCGGAACAGAGCAGTGCCACATCCATTCCCGCTTCCTTCTGCCGTTTGTTGGCTTCTATGGCATTTGACGCCATCCGCTGTGCCTCTTCCAGCAGTCCGTCGGGGTCATCGGCGATGCGGTAGGCGAAATCATACATGCGGTTGCCGTCCGGAATGGCAAAGGTACCGTCTCCGTGACCGCCGAACAGACGGGTATTTCCGAAATGCTCCCGGAGCCGTTTCCGGAATACCTTTGTGGACAGCGCATCCACATTCCACCATTCCGGGGAATACATGGGGATGATCCCGTAATCCAGACCGGGGCGGGCATCCTTTTCCGGGTCTCCCGACAGAGCAGCGCCGCCGATGTCATAGGCTGTGCCGGAACCGTATACTCTGGCAAACTTGTCCGCCAGCTCTATGGATGCCTTTTCAATTTCCGCAGGAGAATACTTGTCCCTGTTCTGGTGGTGCAGGCGATGGTCGTCCAGTTCATACCCGAAGAATTCCATGGAAAGCTGAAATTCCAGCTCGAAGGTGGGGATCTCATCCGGCTGTCCCAGAGTCAGTGCTGTTTTTACCCGTTCGGCAGGTGTCCAGATTTTTTCCATATCATTATGCCTCCCCTGTCAGTGTGACGGTTGTGTATTTGTGGTGTACCGCAGGCAGGAATTTTTCTGTAAGATCCTTCATGGAAAGCCGGATGCTGGCCGTGTTCACACAGGGGTGACAGCCGATGTCTTCCATCTGCAGCAGATCTGCGTCAACCAGCAGTCTGACATGGTTGTCCGTATCGTTCATCAGCCCCATCACGCTGACTGCCCCGGGGGTGATATCCAGATACGCTTCCATGAATTCCGCTTCCGCAAAGGACAGACGGGATACTCCCAGCTGGCCGGACAGCTCCTTGGTTTTGAAAGGCTTGTTCCCGGGCATCAGCAGCATGTAGAAATCCGTTTTCTGCCGGTTGCACAGATACAGATTCTTGCACATTTCCACGCCCAGAACGGTGTCCACCAGAGCGCAGTCCTCCATGGTCATGGCCGCTTCGTGATCCACCCGCCGGAAGGGAATATCCAGCCTGTCCAGCAGATCGTATACCCGGATTTCCTTGTCTGCCCTCCCGTCAGTATCGGCAGGTCTTCCGGCTTCCAGTCCTGTAAAGAGTTCCATAACGGTACCTCGCTTCTGTAATCTGCCATCAGTATACCATAGATCCGGCCGGATTGCAAGAAGTACAGGGAATTTGCCGGTCTTCCGGAACAATATATCTTCCTGTATTCCCGAACAGTTCTCCTGCGGCGCCGCTGAACAACACCCGTACCCCCGGCAGAAACGCATAATCGATGGGCTGCATCAGAGAAATCGGTTTGGGAAGAGTTACGGCACCGCTACGGGTCAGCAGATCCCCGATAAACTGGGAACAGAAATAATGCCGCCTGCGTACCCACTGGATTCCAAAGCCGCAAAGCAGTGCCCCGCTCAGATTATAGCGATAATACCGGGCACTGGCCTCCATTTTCAAAAGCCGGGAGCAGATGGAGCTGTACGCCCCGTCGGAAATTTCCAGGGCCAGCAGAACACAGCGCGTACGGGGAAACCGATGGAGATAGCCCCTCTCTCTGGATTCCCGGATAAACCCCGCCGGAAAGGGGAAAAGCGGATTCTTTCTTCCGAAGCTGTAATAGCAGCCGGCAGGATCATCGGCAACGGAAATGGCCACATGGGTATAGGGAGAAGCGGTCAGTACACGGATGCACCGGGAAAACAAGGTGGCGGAGCGGGTCAACAGCAGATAAACGGTTTTCATATCAGGAGGATCCTTTCGGGTGGTATCGTGGGAAAGTATACCACAGGAACCTTAAAATCCAAGGAGTAACAGGATTAAGAAATCATTAAGAATTGCAGAAGCAGAATGCAGTATTTACAAATAAATGCTTTATTTCCGGCAGCAGAATCCATATAATGAAACTATCCGGCTCCAATGATTTGCGGGACAAACGGAACTGCCGGACAGATTCTTTATTTTTATTCTGATTCTATTCTGAATTTTAGCCGATTGCAAAACTCCGAAAAAACGAAATCAAGCACTCGAAAATGTTCTGTGGCGAACGGGGTAGAGGTCCCCGTGAGCTCGCTCCAATATTTCTGGTGTTTTGCAATTTCTAAATATAGTGGCACATGGAATTGCAGGTACTATATCCAGCTAAACCCATTTTAAAAGTTTTTGCGGAGCTTTTTTCAAAAAGCGACCCGTTCCCCTTTTACTGGAGTTTTGCAAGCGGCTAATTCTGAATTTTCATGGGAGGTACATATGCAGACAATCCGTTTTGCCATTCTGGGTGCAGGAGGAATCGCCGCAAAGTTCAAGGATGCCGTTGACCGTACGGAAGGTGCAGAAGTGGTGGCTGTGGGCAGTAAGTCCCCGGAACGTGCCGCTGCCTTTGCCGGAAAACACAATATTGCCCGCTGGTACGGCAGTTATGGGGAGATGCTGGCCTGTCCGGATATCGACGCTGTCTATATTGCCACCACCCATAATTTCCACAAGGAAAACCTGATGGAATGCATCCATGCCGGAAAGCACATCATCTGTGAAAAGCCCATGGTGCTGACCGAAGCCGATGCCGCAGAAGTGTTTGCCCTTGCCCGGGAAAAAGGCGTATTTCTGATGGAAGCCATGTGGTCACGGTTTCTGCCCCATCTGCAGCAGGCGAAAAAATGGATCGCCGAAGGACGGATCGGCAAAATAGAATCGGCACGGGCGGTCATCGGATTCCGGGGGAACGGAAAGTTTGAGACACGGCTCTACAATCCCGAACTGGCGGGAGGCGGACTGTATGACATCGGGGTGTATCCCATAGAGATCGTATCCTGGCTGGTGGGAGAGCCTGTGGAAAACTGCCTGTCCATGTGGAGAAAGCACCCGGTTACCGGCGTGGATGAAAACGTATCCATGATCCTGCGGTATCCTTCCTGTGACGCCGTGATCCAGTGTCTCATCACCTGTACAGTCAGGGAACATATCATTCTGGATGGTACAAAGGGTTCCATTGAAATCCCCCGTTCCCATCTGGGGGATACCTGCATTCTGTATGATGCAGACTGCCGGGAAGTGGAAACATTTACGCAGACCTACCCCAACGGATTTACCTTTGAAGTTGCCGAAGCAGTCCGGTGTATCCGGGAAGGAAGGCAGTTCTCCGACACCATCCCGCCGGAAGATACCATTGCCTGTGCCCGCATTTTTGATACCGTTCTCGGTACAAAGTAAAAAAGCCACGGTATAATAACCATGACTCATTTGCAAAACAATTTACAGGATGTACATATCCATCTGGAAAAAGGACCCTATACAGCAGAGTGGATAGAGCAGTTTGTCCGGGAAGCTGTCAGCAAAGGTATCCAAGAAATCTGGCTTCTGGAACACTGCTATCTGTTTCCGGAATTTGTTCCCATGTACGATGATCTGCGCAGATGCAGCGGATTCATTGATAAATGGCTGCGCCGGAAAGCAGGCAGACGAAACCTGACAGAGTTTCTGCGTCTGACAGAAGAAATCCGCGGCAGAACTTACCCGGTGAAAATCCGTTTCGGACTGGAGATCTGTTATCTGGAAGGAAAGGAAAACTTCCTGTTCCGGCAGACAGAATCTCTTGGACTGGATTTTCTGGTGGGCAGTATCCATTTTGCCGGAGCATTTGCGTTTGACCATGTACCGGAACTGTGGCAGGGACAGGATGTTGACAGTATATACCGGCAGTATTTCCGCCATGCCTTTTCCCTGGCAGACAGCGGTTTGTTTGACGGTATGGCACATCCGGACAGCATCGGTCTTTTCGGACATACACCGTCGTACCCTCTCACAGGATTCTATGATATCCTTGCAGGGAAACTGGCAGCCCGGCACATGTATGCCGAACAGAACAGTGGTGTGTACCGCAGATGTCCCGAGACTGCACATTTCGGTATGCAGCCGGAGCTTCTGTCAGCTATGAAAAAGCATGGCGTACCGTTGCTGACTGCATCAGATGCCCATTGTCCGGAGGATGTGGGAGATGGAATCCGCAAACTGGCAGAAACCCTGTAAAGGGAACTGCCGGTTTTTATTTTGCTTCTTCCTCAGAGACATTCCGCAGCGCTTTCGCAAATTCCGCATCGCTCATTTTATGAACATTCTCGATCAGCCGGATGTGCATATCCTTTGCTCTGCTGCGCATGTAGTTCACCGTACCATCTCCGGCATAGTTCCGGTCTTCTTTGTCGAAGAATGAGGTCAGCACCAGCGCCTTTTTCGCATACCGGTTTCCGAACCGTCCCGCAACCGTTCCCAGCTTGTACAGCTCATCCGTATCCACTTCACCGTTTTTGCAGGAGATGAACACCGGTGTCAGTCCCCGCATAAGCAGTGTGTCGATCTCGTTCCGGGTGGTGACCGGCTGATACGGTTTGCGGGTATTTTGTTTTTGGGAACTGCCTTTTGTCTGTCCTGTACGGCGGTTTGTCTGCACAGGGGCACCTTTTTGTCCCGCTTCTTCCCAGTCGATGACCACACCGGCCCCGCCGTCAGTATAGGGAGAAGGACCCGTACCGTCCGGCCAGTACAGTGCCGTCATGCAGGTCTTGTATTCCAGCAGGGTTCCGGCTTTCAGCAGACAGTCCCGTACATACGGGCTGGAAAACGTACACTTCCATGCGCCGTTTTTACCGTAGGACTCCAGATGGATGAATTCTCCGTCCACCAGAGAAGCAAGAAAACGCTCTTCCAGTCCGCGCATATTGGGTGCTATGGTAT
>JAFQGY010000021.1 GCA_017415325.1 Clostridia bacterium | reverse complement strand
TCTGCTTTCTGCGTCAATGACAATATTGTCCTGTACACTGCTGTAGGTGGGATTGATGGGAAAATCCGGTTCGTCATACTTATCGAAGTCGAAAATGATCTTTGAGAGAAGCGGATACTTTTCCTTCCAGATTCCCTGATGATACGGCACGGCTTTCAGATGCTGCCAGTGAGGGGCATCCGGTGTATTGATCGCCGCTCTTGCCCAGCCGTCATTCACAAAGCCGTCCCGGTTCCGGTCGTCGTACTGGATCGGAATGCCGCAGTCTATGATGACATTCTTTTCCACGGTGTTTTCTCTGCCGCCGCCCACCAGGAAACCGTTTTTGCCTACCCCGATGATCAGGTTGCCGTATGCGGTCTGTCCGGAGTGACCGTCGTCCCAGTAGATTCCGTCCGGATGGAATCCGTTTGCACCGATCCGTTCCAGACGGTTATACCGCAGGATACATCCGTGGGCGCACCAGTCGTACCCTGCATAGATGGCACCGGCATCGCTGGACATCAGTACCATATCGTGGATATAGTTATATTCCATGATATGTTCGTTGCCGCTGTACATAATGGCGGAGTGGGGCGAGTTGCAGATTTCACAGTGGTCACAGGTATTGCCCACACCGGTCAGGCGGACACCGGGCTGATACGTCTGGTATACTTCCGAGAAATCATGGATATAGCAGTTGGTGACACGGTTGTTCCCGGGGGTCAGGGTCTGCCGGTCACCGCCGCCGATATAGATACCGCCTTTACCGGTGTGGGTCACTTCACAGGTGTCCACCAGATTGTCCCTGCCGTTCACCACCATGGCATCACCGGCGATATTCTTCACCAGAATCTTTTCAAAGAGCATGTTCTGTCCGTCGCACTGAATCCCATTGCCCATGGTGCAGCGCAGGGTCAGATTCCGGAAGGTCATGTTTTCCGTATCTTTACAGGAAATCAGCGGCTTTTCATGACAATAGAAGTCAATACTTTCCGCATCATCGGCAGGATAAAAATACATCTTCCCGGTTTTCCGGTCAAGATACCATTCATACATGGCATCCAGTTCTTCCGGTACATTGTATAAATAGTAATCTGCTCCCTTTACGGCACCGTAACGGCTGACGTATTTCGGGAAGATCCGGCGGTTCACATTGTCTACCGTAATGGGTGTGGAAGAATCTGCCCAGTCCCACATAAAATAGCCGAAAGCCCACGCGGTGGAGGGATCTACCCATCTGCTGATGTGGGCATTGGTTTTCCGGTCGATGATGTAAATACCGCCTCTGTGGTTTTTCCGTTCGCCCCAGTCTCTGTAGTAGTTCTGCGCCGGAAATTCCGCACAGTCCCCTACATCCGCAACGGCATCCAGCTGCAGATATCCTTCGTTGGGATAGCGGGCAATTGTCATACGCTGATCTCCGCAGAACGCTTCGCATCGGCTTCCTCCGGGAACATCTGTATATTTATCAACGGAACAGAATGCGCCGATGGTCTGCATTTCTCCCCAGTCCGCATAGGAAAAACCGTATTTTGTCAGGTCTGCCATACGCACTTTATCGCGGATTTCTTCCGGGAACCGCACTGCCATATCCGCACCCGGTATCTGCCACTGTTCCTTCGGTATGGTCAGGCCGCCGTGCAGTATGGTACCTTCTTCTCCCTGCCAGATAACTCTGCAGTTCGGTGCACTGTCTTCTTTTGTGAATATAAAATCATCCGGGCTGTACTGTCCTGCGGGCAGGTGTACGGTTATCTCCTCCGGCAGCGGTGCTTCTCCTGCCAGTATGGAACGCACCATAGCCCGGGCTTCTGCTGCCGTGGACACACTTTTGCATGATACATCTGCGCTTCCTGCATTTTCGCAGGTTTCCGGTGTGATTCCGACCCAAATATGCATGAATTTCATCCACTTGCTCCTTTGCCGTTTTTTTCATGTGTTTCCTGCCTGTATTTTATCACATCTGGCTGAAAAACGCAAGGTGTACGGCAGTATTTTTCCGGATTATTTCCTTTTCCTCCCCATATTGCACAGGAAATACTGTCCGCATTGCGTGTATTTTGATACTTTTCTCTTGTTGACAAGACGGTGCGGATTGTAGTATAATGAATACAATATTTTATGGAAAACCCTGCATATTTTTCCGGAAGAAGTTTATGTTTATGCATAACGATTCAGCGCTTCCGTCAAAACAGGCAGGGGCGGAAGGAGAACACAGTATGGGACTGACACTGGCTGAAAAGATACTGAAAGCACATGTAGTGGACGGGGAATTCGTAAAGGGGCAGGAAATCGGGATCCATATTGACCAGACCCTCACCCAGGACGCTACGGGCACCATGGCCTATATTGAATTTGAAGCAATGGGTATTTCTCAGGTAAAAACCGAACGTTCCGTTGCCTATATCGATCACAACACCCTGCAGAACGGGTTTGAAAACGCAGACGACCACCGTTTCATCGGTTCCTGCGCAAAAAAGCACGGGATCTATTTTTCCCGTCCCGGCAACGGCATCTGCCATCAGGTGCATCTGGAACGGTTCGGCGTCCCCGGCAAGACCCTGATCGGTTCTGACAGCCATACCCCCACCGGCGGCGGTCTTGGTATGATTGCCATCGGTGCAGGCGGGCTGGACGTTGCGGTTGCCATGGGCGGCGGTGCGTACTACATCACCTACCCCAAAATCACCAATGTGATTCTGCACGGCAAACTGAAAGACTGGGTGGCTGCCAAGGATGTGATTCTGGAAGTGCTGCGCAGAATGACCGTCAAGGGCGGCGTGGGCAAGATCATTGAATACACCGGCGACGGCGTAGCCACTCTGTCCGTTCCCGAACGGGCCACCATCACCAACATGGGTGCGGAACTGGGTGCTTCCACCTCCATCTTCCCCTCCGATGATGTGACAAAGGCTTTCCTGGACGCACAGGGCAGAGGCGATGTCTGGGTACCCCTTTCTGCCGACCCGGATGCTGTATATGATGAAACCATCGAAATCGACCTGTCCGAGCTGGAACCCATGATCGCCCGTCCCCATTCTCCCGACAATGTGTGCAGGATCACGGAACTGGGTAGAATGAAGGTGGATCAGGTTTGTATCGGTTCCTGCACCAACAGCTCTCTGGCGGATATGATGAAGGTCGCATATATTCTGAAGGATAAGACCGTACATCCGGACGTTTCCCTCTCCATCGCTCCCGGTTCCAAGCAGGTTCTGACCATGCTGGCTGACTGCGGTGCACTGTCCGACATGATCGGCGCCGGCGCACGTGTGCTGGAATCTGCCTGCGGCCCCTGCATCGGGATGGGACAGTCTCCCAACTCCGGCGGGATTTCTCTCCGTACCTTCAACCGGAACTTCGAAGGCCGCAGCGGTACCAAGGACGGGCAGGTATATCTGGTTTCTCCCGAAGTGGCTGCCGCTTCCGCCATCTGCGGTTATCTGGCTGACCCCAGAGAGCTGGGCATTATGCCCCACTTCCCCATGCCGGAAAAGTTCCTGATCAACGACAACATGATCGCTCTGCCTGCCCCTTCGGAAGAAGCAGATAAGGTGGAAATCCTCCGGGGACCCAACATCAAGGATTATCCGGCCACCACACCACTGGCAGAAAATCTGGAATGCCCCGTTTCCCTGAAGGTGGGCGACAACATCACCACCGACCACATCATGCCTGCCGGTGCCAAGATTCTGCCCCTCCGTTCCAACATTCCTGCCATTTCCGAACACTGCTTCACGGTATGCGACAAGCAGTTCCCCGCACGGGCAAAAGAACTGGGTCAGAGCATCATCGTGGGCGGCGTGAACTACGGCCAGGGTTCTTCCAGAGAACATGCGGCACTGGCTCCTCTGTATCTGGGCATCAAGGCGGTACTGGTGAAATCCTTTGCCAGAATTCACAGAGCAAACCTGCTGAACGCCGGGATCATGCCTCTGGAATTTGTAAACGAAGCGGATTATGATACCATTGACGCCGGTGACACTCTGGTGATCGAAGGACTGCGGGACGCTGTAGCCGGCGGCAAGGATATTGTTGTCATCAACAAGACCAAGGGTCAGACCATCCCTGTAAAGTGTGAACTGAGCGCACGGATGCGGGATATTCTGCTGGCCGGCGGGCTTCTGGATTACACAAAGCAGAACGGTTGACATAAGGAAGGAGCAAATACCATGGCAAAGATCAAGATGACCACGCCCCTCGTGGAAATGGACGGGGACGAAATGACCAGAGTGCTCTGGAAGATGATCAAGGACATTCTGCTGGAGCCCTATATTGAACTGAATACCTAATATTA
The DNA here is from genome assembly GCA_017415325.1 of Clostridia bacterium. GTDB lineage: Bacteria > Bacillota > Clostridia > Oscillospirales > CAG-272 > UMGS1696. The sequence continues at coordinate 6,192 of JAFQGY010000021.1, read as the reverse complement.
TGATCTGGGTCTTCCCTATCGTGACCACACAAACGACCAGGTGACCATTGACGCCGCCAACGCCACCAAGAAATACGGTGTGGCTGTCAAGTGCGCTACCATCACGCCCAATGCGGCCAGAGTGGAAGAATACAACCTGAAAGAAATGTGGAAATCCCCCAACGGTACCATCCGTGCCATTCTGGACGGGACGGTATTCCGTGCGCCCATTCTGGTGAAGGGGATCCAGCCCTACATTCCCACCTGGACAAAGCCCATCACCATTGCACGTCATGCTTACGGAGATATTTACAAGAATGTGGAAATGCAGGTTCCCGCAGGAGCCAAGTGCGAGATCGTATGTACCGATGCAGAAGGCAACGAAACCCGGAAGGTGATTCACCAGTTCGGCCAGTCCGGCGGGATCATCCAGGGGGTTCACAATGTAGATGCCTCCATCACCTCCTTTGCCCGCTGCTGCTTCACCTATGCGCTGGATAAGAAGCAGGATCTATGGTTTGCTGCCAAGGACACCATTTCCAAGACCTACGACCACCGGTTCAAGGACATTTTCGAAGAAGTATACAATGCGGAATTCAAGGCAAAGTTTGCCGAAGCCGGGATCGAATACTTCTACACCCTCATCGACGATGCGGTTGCCCGTGTGGTTCGTTCCGACGGCGGGTATATCTGGGCCTGCAAGAATTATGACGGGGACGTCATGAGCGATATGCTGGCCACTGCCTATGGTTCTCTGGCCATGATGACCTCTGTACTGGTATCTCCCGACGGCGTATATGAATATGAAGCGGCACACGGTACGGTACAGCGGCACTACTACAAGTATCTGAAGGGGGAAACTACCTCCACAAACTCTGTTGCCACCATCTTTGCATGGTCCGGTGCTCTGCGGAAGCGCGGGGAAATGGACGGCAATGACGAACTGATGGCTTTTGCGGACAGACTGGAAAGCGCCACCATCCGGACAATCGAAGATGGTGTGATGACCGGGGATCTGGCGGCCATGTCCACGCTGGACAATGTACAGAAGGTGGATTCCGAAACCTTCCTCAGAGAAATTGCGGCAAGACTGTAAAAATGCAAAATGGGTTACAACACACTGTAGCCCATTTTTATATTATTTCCTGCTTTTTTTCGTTTTTTCTGTAACAAAACGGCGCTGAAACCGATATATAGATGAACCCGCAGAAAGGAGGGGATCCGATGGAAACATTCGACTGGGAAAAAATCTATCTGCAGAACGCCGATCTGGTATACCGGTTTCTTTTGTCCCGCTGTCACGACAAATATCTGGCAGAAGACCTGACATCGGAAACCTTCCTGCAGGCCCACAGGTGCCAGAACCGATACAATGGCGCCTGTAAACTGTCCGTTTGGCTCTGTCAGATCGGGAAGCATCTGCTGTATCAGCACTATGAAAAGCAGAGACGACAGGAGGAGATCACCGAAGAAGGTACGGATCCCTCCGCGGAGGATATGGTATTTTCCGGAATACATACGGAAAGCCTGTACCGCCGGATCCACGGACTGCCGGAACCCATGCGGGAAGTGGTGTATCTTCGGATCACAGGGGAGCTTTCCTTTGCGGCCATCGGGGAGATCCTCGGCAAAAGTGAGAACTGGGCAAGAGTTACATTCTACAGAGCCAAGCTGATTTTACAGAAGGAGGAAAATACAGAATGAAAAACTGGGGAGACAAAGCATTCTGTCCGCTGGTGCAGGATCTGCTGCCCTCTCTGGCGGACGGGATCACGAAACCGGAAACGGAAGAAGCTCTGCGGGAACATATGAAGACCTGTACACAGTGCCGGGAACTGTTTGCGGATATGTGTCCGGCGGAGGAAGAAGCCGCACCACAGGAGGAAATTCCGGTGGAAGAATTTATCAGGAAGCAGAAACGACTGAAAAAAACGGTGATAACGCTCATTGCAGTGTTGTTTCTCATCCTGCTTGGAATTACGCTGTTTATTGCCAGTCTCATTCCCGAACCGCCGGAAACCGAAGAACTGTCTGTCCGCGGAACCGGTTTTGTGCTGGGAGAGAATTCCGGAGCGGTGGATGTGGCAATCTCCGGCGAACTGCGGATCTATCCCAAGGATCCTGCAGACAACAAACGGGAATACTTAGGGGATATCGGTGTGCTGGCATGGGATACCTTTACGGTGACAGATGAGGATGGGCAGCCGCTGTTTGACAGTCTGCCGTATCAATACAGTCTGCCCGCCTGGCTTCCTCTGAAAGAAGATGATGCCATTGAAAGTATTCTGGGCGTTTACAATGAACGGGATATGTCGGATTATACGCACATCGGGCACCTGTATGCCCGCAGAAAGCTGACAGACTTTATCCTGTATGATCTGACAGCCGAAGGCGGTTATGTTCTGTGTTATCCCAGCCGGACCAAAGAGGAAGCGGAACGCATGCTGTATCAGTACATGCAGGAATTTGATCTGGGAGGACATACAGAATCCCTTTTGAACCGGATCCTCAGCGAATAAATCAGAAAACGGTCAGAAATCTGCATCTGGCCGTTTCTCTTGTTTATGCTTTTGTCAGTCCATTTTCCGTCAGGGCATATACGGTGTCAAACACCTCATCCATCAGTTTCCGGTCATGGGTCACACAGATCACCGTTCCGCCGAAATCCTGCAGGATCTCCCGGATCACGGGGCCGGACAGGGGGGAGAAATTCCGGGTGGGTTCGTCCAGAATCAGGGTGTCCGCCCCGGAGAGGATCATGTCCAGAAAAAACAGCTTAGCTTTTTGTCCCCCGGACAGTTCTCCGATGGGATGGCTCATTTCGTCCGGGGTGAACTTGACGCTGCCCAGATACGTGCGTACCCGGCTTCGCTCCAGTCCACGCTGCATGAGATATTCCGTGGGAGTCAAGGCGAAATCCAGAAGATCACTGTATTCCTGTGGCATATAGGCAGCGTGGATGTCGGTGCGTCCGGACAGGGCTTCCCGGATTTTCCGCAGCAGGGTGGTTTTCCCCATCCCGTTTCGTCCGATGATGCAGACTTTTTCGCCGCCGTATACCTGCAGTTCGATGTTCTTTGCTAGTACGGTTCCATCGGGGCTTGTCAGGGCCTCCAGCCGGTATTCCAGTATGGTCTTTCCGGCGGGCTGGGTGATGCTCTCATCAAAAGCGATCATGATGGATTCTTCCACATCGATTTTCTTTGTCAGGTTGGCTTCTTCCTTTTCAAACCGTCTGCCCATGGCCTTTACCGTATGCATTTTCTTTTTCAGCATCCGGCCTCCGTGGGGATCTGCCCGGGAAATGGTGTTCTGCTGATACTCCACTTTCTGACAGATCTGCCGGTACCGTTCCATTTTCTTCCGGAACTCTGCCCTCTCCTTTTCGGCGAGCTGTGCGTTTTTGACCAGGGCATCACTTCGCCGGGCGGCATACTCCGCATACGGGATCCGATGGAAGCTGCTTCTGGGAACGGTTTTCCGGATGGTCTGTTCCAGATGGATTACGGAATCGGCACAGGTCTCGATGAGGGTTTCATCATGGGAGATAAACAGCACCGGCATCCGGCAGGCCTGCAGGTACTCTTCCAGCCAGATCAGCCCGTCCATATCCAGATTGGCAGAGGGTTCGTCCAGAAACAGAATATCCGGTTCCGCAAGTAAGAGGCCGGCCAGACGGATCCGTACCTTTTCGCCGCCGGACAGAGTTCCCATGGGACGGTCATCATACAGCATATCCATGTTGATCCCCACCTGCCTGCATACCGCTGCCAGTTCCTTCGGGGTTGTCTCTGCATATCCGGGCATCTCTGCCATATATTCGTATACAGGTCTGTTCAGTTCCTCGTCTGTCAGCTCCTGGCTCAGATATCCGCTTCGCATGCCGTTTTTCCGTATGGTTCCGGTGACTTCGATATAGCCTTCCACCAGTGCCGGATCATGCAGGAGACGCAGAAGGGTACTTTTCCCGTTGCCTTCTTCGCCGATGATGACGGTTTTCTGTCTGTCGTTTATGGTAAAACTCAGATCCCTGATCAGTACACGGGAATCCTTGGTGTGGGTCAAGGTCAGTGCATTTGCCTGCAGCATGGTACATTCCTTCTTTCTGCAAAATAAAAATCCGTTTTCCGTCGGGGAGTGCGGAATTACGGACCAACGTTCTGTATGCCCTGCGGCAGATCAAAAAATCCACGCAAAAAGGGAGAATCCGTCCATCCGATTCCGCACAAACAAAACGCCCCGTTTTCGGGATACTTTTCTCGTTTTGTTCATTCGGATTCAGATGTGCATTTTCTCCCTCATTTCTGTCTGGTACTGCAAAAAGTATAGCACACTTTCCGTCTTCTGTCAAGAGGGATTGTGTGCTGTACTGTATTTATTCTACTTCAGTGATATTGGAAACCGCTGCTACAGATTTCATCACGTCTTCCCAGTTCAGGGTAGCACGGATGGCATCTTCGCCGTAATAGCTTTCAAATTCGTCTGCAGACATACCGTACATACCTGCCAGGAATTCCCGGCCTTCGGTATATTCCGCATCGGTCAGCTCAGACCCAATAGCTTCCATCAGGGAATACAGAATCAGGTCTTCCTTTACATAGGATTCGGCGTCTGTTTTCAGCTGTTCATCGGTCACGCCCACATAGTTGGCAAGGAATGTATCATAGTCGGTACCGTACATTTCTGCGTAGTACTCATACATGGCCTTGGATTCATTGTAGAGACGATCCACTTCCCCGTCCGGGTAGGCAAGAATGGTGCTGTTATCCAGAATCTGTGTCCAGAGGCTGGAATACATGGCGCTTTCGTTTTCGTAGGCCTGCTGTTTTTCCACGGAATCACGGAACAGGATCCGGAATTCTTCCACGTTGTTGTACCCGAAGTTTTCCTTCACGAATTCGTCCGTCAGTTCGGGAACAATGTATTCATCGCCGTAGATGGCATGTACGGTGCAGACAAAGGTAACTTCCTTCCCTGCCATTTCCGCATTGCCGTAGTCCTCCGGGAAAGTCACATCAAATGCAAATTCCACGCCGGGCATCTGACCGATAAAGGCTTCCGCAAATCCATCGATGTATCCGGTACCGGAAGCAGCTGTGATCTCCTGATCCTTTGCTGTGCCGCCTTCAAAAGCAACATCATCCAGATAACCGGCATAATCGGCCCGCACCGTGTCGCCTTCTTCTACCTGACGGTCGGTGATTTCATCATAATGACCGTAGGAAGACAGCAGATTGTCAATCTCGGTTTCCAGCTGAGCTTCGGTAACCTTCACTTTGGTCAGCTGGGCAGACAGACCTTCGTATGTACCGAGGGTTACATACTGGGACAGATCGGCGTTTTCGTAGTCAAATCCTTCTGTATCCAGAAATCCGGTTTCTACGCTGTCGGTTTTGACAGTGTCCCCGCCGGAGCAGGCAGTGGCAGTCAGAAGAGTGGCAAGCAGGAGACAGGCAAGTTTCTTATTCATAATATTTCATCCTTTTTTCGAATATGAATCAGAAGTTTTTCTGATCCCAACTGCTCCATTATACCACACTTTCCGGTATCTGTCACGGTATTTCGCTCATTATTTACAATTCCGTTACAGATCTTCCGCTCTTCAAAGCATTTCGCTGTGGGCAATTTTCAGGGATTCGATGATGGACAGCTGCTGCGGACAAACACCTTCACAGGCACCGCATTCGATACACTTGTCCGCCCCCTTGCCTTCGCTCAGCTTCTTGGCATACCGGCGGTTTCCGGCAAGGTTCTGACCGTACAGGCTCAGATCATTCCAGGTGGAGAAAATACCGGGGATGTCCACTTCATTGGGACAGGGCATACAGTAGCGGCATCCGGTACAGCCGATTTTGGTACGGCTCAGGTAAGCTTCCCGCACCTTGTCGATCAGAGCCAGTTCTTCTTCACGCATGATACCGGTTTCGCAGCGGTCGAAAATTTCCAGATTGTTCTTTGTCATTTCCAGATTGGTCACGCCGGACAGAACCGTTGCCACTTCCGGGAAATTGCAGAGCCAGCGGAACGCCCATTCCACGGGAGAACGCTTGACCGGGAACGCGTCGTACAGAGCCTGTACGTTGTCCGGAGCCTTTGCCAGCTTGCCGCCGAGCAGACCTTCCATGATAACTACCGGAATTCCCTTCGAACCGGCGTACTGCATGCCCTTCAGCGTCGCCTGATTGTCCACGTCCATGTAGTTCATCTGGATCT
>JAFQGY010000274.1 GCA_017415325.1 Clostridia bacterium | reverse complement strand
TAATAAGACTGCGGCTGCATAACCTGTCTGATGCAGGGATATTTATCCGGATGCAGACAGATTCCATAATAAAGGAGAAAAATAACATGAAACTGCGATGTACCATAAAACGACTGCTTACCGTATTACTGGTTTGTATGATCCTGCCCCTTCCCATGGCGATATATACACCCGCCGGATCTCCTGTACCGGACATATATGCTGACGGATGGAAATATCCCGGCATTGTGACAGTACGCAGCGGCCGGGCGTATGTATCGCTGCGGGAATTCGCAACCTATATGGACAATGCCGTAGTACACTGGGATTCCATAAACGAATGCGCTACAGCCAAAACCGATACACTGACCGTGTCCGCATGGGAAAACGGCTCTTATCTGCTGGCAAACGGCCGGTATCTCTGGTGTCCCGGAAAAACATATACCGAAAACGGCATTATGATGGTACCTCTGACCGCTGCTGCCCGTGCCTTCGGATTCGACCACACCTGGACGGGAGCTGCCACGGAACTGCACCGGCAGCGCGGGGCCATAGAATCCGGCGAAGTGTATTATGATGCGGACGAAGTATGGTGGCTGGCCAAAATCATCCATGCTGAAGCGCAGGGAGAGCCCTTCACCGGAAAAATAGCGGTAGGCGAGGTGATCCTGAACCGGGTAGCCAGCGAAGAATTCCCGGATACCATATATTCCGTCATCTATGACAACGAACATGGCGTACAGTTTACCCCCACAGTCAACGGCGCCATTGAAGAAGACCCGGGTGTGGATTCCATCATCGCCGCCAAACTGGTACTGGATGGCGCCAGAATCGGGGAAAATCTGCTGTACTTCCTGAATCCTGCCATAGCGGTCAGCACATGGATTCCGCAAAACAGAGAGTACTATATGACCATCGGCAGCCACGATTTCTATACCTGATAACACACGAAAAGAGCAGGACCATTCCGGAAAAAGGGAACTCCTGCTTTTTTCTATCCTCTCGTATAGGAAAACGTCACAGAACCGTCCGGATGCAGAACTGCATAGCTGATTTCCGGATGGTTGTACTCCTCATCCCAGAAAAATACATACATCGTTCCATCCGCATTTCCAGAGCCATATCCTGTCCATGCATCGCATACCCCATACCATCGGGATACAGCAGGCAAGGTTTTCTGGTACTGTTCATATGTCCGGGCATCCGGTGTGAAAGTGATCTGAAACCTTTCCGCTCCCTGCAGAAACTGCGGATTCCAGAAAAACAGGATTTCACCTGTACTCTCCGGCACCACTTCCGGAAAATTTTCCATCCCGGGACGGTCTTCCAGCCGATGATACAGCTTTTCGTAATACCCGATATCCTTTGTACCTTCCAGATCGGCAAAGACACCCAGAAAAAGTGTATAGAATATGGAGGAGAAAACGAACAGAACGGACAGTAAGGCTGTCAGAATATCTCCTGCCCGCTCCGGAAGAACCTGCAGATATACAAGCAGTGCGATCCCTCCCAGTACCACAGCCGGAATCAGAAGCGCCATGGCTTCCATATAGGGCGGTAAAATCGTAAACAGCATCAGAAACGCAAATGCCAGAATAAAACACACAAATGCGGCAACGGTCATGATCAACGGAAATTTCGGCAATTTTTTCATATGCATCCCCTCCTGCCTGTATCATACCATACACAAAACCGAATGTCAATACAAATTTATTGAAAAACAGAAATAATATATCAAAAAAGAGAAGCCGATTCCCGCATACTGGTGTGCTTCCGGCTCCCCCGCATTCTATTTGTTTTTTGCTTCTTCCTTCAGCCGTTTCCGGATTTTCAGAATATCCCGCATCATCCGGATACTGTCCTTCACCAGATGGATCTTGGACTCCCTGTGATTGATGATTTTCACAGCCATCTCCCGGATTACCGCATTCTTCCGCAGGGAACGTAGCAGGATCTCAATGTCAAACGCCCATCCCCATGTCCGGTTTTCTGCAAACACAGCCTGTCCCATTTCCCGGGAAAAGCCCTTGAACCCGCACTGGGAATCCGAAAGCCGGAATCCTGCCACCAGACAGAGCACCTTGATATACGCCTTGGATGCCAGCTTCCGCATAAAGGTATACCCGGCATACCCGTCTTCCGACAGATTCCGGGAACCGATCAGCACATCACACCCGTATTCCTGCCAGAGCAGTGCCGCTTCCCCGATCACATCCACGCCATAGGCCAGATCACAGTCTGTATACAGCACAAAGTCCCCGGAGGCCGCCGCCATACCAAGCCCCACGGCATGTCCCTTACCGTAGTTCCGATCCGCTTCCACAAGAACCGCAGTTCCATGCACCAGTGGATTTTCTTTGATCCATGCAGCAGCCTTCTGTCCGCAGTCATCATGGGAACCGTCATTGGAGAACAGCACCTCATAGGTGTGCCCTCTCTCACCGCACCAGCTTTCCAGATACCCCGTCAGTGTCCGGATGGTATCCGTCACAATGGCAGATTCGTTGTACATGGGAATGATCACAGAAATCTTCATACCGTTCCCCCTTCCCGGTATACCCGCAGTTCCGTTTCCACCGTGACAGTCAGCGTATCTCTGCCAAGGAGCTTTTCGCGTCCTTCCGCAGTGGTTTTATAATAAAAGGGCGTCATCATAAACAGATTTGCAATGGTATCCCTGTCCGGCAGAGTCACTGTATACCGCACGGTTTCTTCCGCAATCTTTGCAAATCCAGGATGTACCGGTTCTTTTTCCGCATAATGTACATCGGTATACAGCAGTTCCCGCATTTCCCGCAGATGTTCCTTCCCGGATGCCGCTGTCAGCAGAATCCCGCCGTTCCGCAGAACCCGCAGATTTTCTTCCACGGCAACCGGCGCAAACATACTGATCACCGCGGAAACGGAATGATCCGCCAGGGGCAGTGAAAACAGATTCCCCGGGAAAAAGCAGGTCAGCAGATCCCCGTCAATACCGATCTCACAGCCGAACCCGTCCCGTCTGGCATTTTTCATTCCGCAGGCCGCACCATATTTGGAAGCATCGAATCCAACAGTCAGAATCTCTCTGCCGCCCTGTTCTGCCAGCCTGCCCGTATACCGCAGCGTATGCCAGCCTTCTCCGCAGCCGCTGTCGCAGAGCACGGTTTCTCCAGCAGGCAGATGGGCGTGCAGCAGGGAAGCGATTCCGTCGGAAACCGGCGCATAATACCCCCCTGCCAGAAACTCCCGTCTGGCCCGGAGCATATCTTTTTCGTCCCCGGTTCTGGCATTCTTTCCTTTTCCGGGAGGAAGCAGATTCACATATCCTTCCTTTGCCAGATCAAAGCAGTGTCCGGCTTCACAGAGGATGGTTTTATCGTCCCGGTGCAGTACAGAACGGCACAGCGGACAGCGCAGTATGGATAATACATTCATAAGTCAGTTCCGTTTCAGTCAACAATGTAGGATACCAGTCTGGCATGCAGAGCATACCGCTGGGTGGAAGCGCCGTTGGTACAGGTGGAAAGGGTAATGATTCTGTCCTTGTCGGTAAATTCGATATCCTTTACCTTGGTGGCGTCTCCCTTGATCTTTTCCGTGAAATCCTTGAAATCCTCAAAGGATGTGAATCCTGTCTTGAAATAGTTGTTGTCGTGACGGCTTTCGTAAATGGCGAAGGGCTCATACACAAACTTGCCGTCAAAGGTATAGATTACAATCTGGGTATTGTTGAAATATTCGTCCTCAAAGAATTTGGTCACATCGTGGAACATGGCTCCGGAGGTGATGTTATGGGCGTAGAATACCGTATTGTAATTCCTGTTGATAGAGGTGTTGCACCGGTAATCCGCAAATACGGATCCGATGGGCAGATAGTCCCCCGTGAAGGCGTGATCCAGATAATAATCGTTGTCGTCTCCCTGTACGATGGGATAGTTGATCCTGGTGTCGTCCACTACGATCCAGCCATAGGTGTCCGGATTTTTGACGGCAAGAGCCTGCAGCTGGGCACGGATCTTCTGCAGTTCCTCGGAATCTTCGTTTTTGTCTTCCGGAACAATCACAGGTTCACCGGACTCGATTCTGGCGATGTTGTCCGTCATGTTGGTCATTGTGGTGATTTCGCTGTCCCGGCTGAGTCGGCTGGCTTCTCCCTCAGCAGTACCGGAGAAGGTAAAATCCATACCGTCCATCAGAAATTCACTGGCCAGCTGGTCATAGATTTCTTCCCCTTTTTCTCTGGCGGTCAGATTCTGCACCAGCATAACACAGCTGACCACAAAAGCAACAGCAGAAGTGTAGAACAAAACAGTCCGGAAAATATCGGAAAGGGTTTTCGGTTTCTTGGCAATGGCGGCAGCAAGAGGCACATCCGCTTCGGTGAGCTGTTCCAGTGAATTGAGAAATTCTCCGCTGCGGTAGTCTTCAGTTTCTCTGAAATCCAGCAGAAATTCACTCTCCGGATCCGGAACATCCTCTGAACCGCGGAACCGTGCGGAAAGATCGGAAAGCCATGTATATACTGCAGAAATTTTCTGTTTCATGTTTACCTCATGGATTGGGATAGGTGCAGAAAGAGCACATATATTATTATAAACAATTCCTCTCCAAAAACAAGAGCTTTACAGGATTTTTCGCTTTTTGGTCAATGACTTTTAACAAATTACGCCTTTTTCACTTTGAAAATTCCGTTTTCAGGGAAATTTCAGGAAGAAAACACATGCCGCTCTTGCAAAAAGTGCCGTTCGGGTGTATAATACTGTAACTGTCTGGATTTCCCGGTTGTGTTCCGGCATCGGATATGGTATACTGGTATCGAACAGAAAGAGGAGGTATCCATGACAGGAAAACAATATCAGCAGGTGTTTCAAACCCTGACAAAATGCATCTTTACCGTACTGACCGGCCAGTCTGCCCTGTTTCTTTCCCGGACATACAGTCTGCTGACAGAGCCGGAATTCTGCTTTTCCGCATACAGACAGATTCCGCTGTGTCTGGAGCATCTTGGAGCCGGAATACTGCTGTATGTGATCATGGCGGCAGCATCGGCACTGGCTCTGCGGGAATACGGTACATAAATACATCGGAAAGAAAGGCGGGCCGGCAATGTACAGACGGTTTACAGAATATCTGAATACCAGCGGTATGGCGGCTCTTCTGCAAAAACACGGCGCTGTACTGATCGCCTATTCGGGCGGTGCGGATTCCACCCTGCTGCTCCATTTTCTGTACCGGTACTGTCAGGAACAGGATTTGCATCTGTACGCCGCCCATGTCCATCACGGGATCCGCGGCGAAGAAGCCGACAGAGACGAAGCCCATTGCCGCAGCACTGCAGAAATACTGGGCATTCCGATATATACATTTCATATAAATGTCCCTGCACTGGCAAAAGAACGTTCTGTCGGTCTGGAAGAATGTGCCAGAACAGAACGGTATGCCTGTCTGGAATCCCTTTGCCGGACTCTTGGCAATCCCGATATGCCCGTGGCTACGGCGCATAATGCAGATGATCAGCTGGAAACCGTATTGTTCCATATGCTGAGAGGCAGCGGTCTGTCCGGTATGACCGGCATTGCACCCATCCGGGAGAATCGGTATCTGCGTCCGCTTCTGCCCTTCGGAAGTGCGGAGATCCGTACAGCCTGTCAGGCATACGGTTATTCCTATATGGAAGACAGCACCAACACGGATACTGCCTATACCCGCAACTATATCCGCCACGAAATTCTCCCGGGACTCCGGCATCTGACACCGCATCCGGAAAAAGCCGTGACCCGCATGACGGAACTGTTGGCAAGAGACAGTGACTGTCTGGAATCGGAAGCAGCAGCTGTGCTGGCAAATACAGGGTACCGGGGCAGAGACGATTCCATTCCCCGGGAAATCCTGCGGCAGATCCACCCGGCAGTGGGAACCAGAATCCTGCGGAAGGCCTACGAAGAATGGAACCCCACCGGCAGCATGACTGCGGAACAGACAGAAGAACTTCTGGGCCTGATCTTACAGCCGGACAGAAAACAGCGTGCCATGTCTCTCCCCGGCGGCATCATTGCGGAAATCAGCGCAGACGCCATCTGGTTCACGGAAAACGGAGATGCCGTGGATCCTTCCGAAGAAGATATGTGCAGGGAAACCGTTTTGCCGTACATTCCGCATGGAGAACGGATTATTCTGGACTGGATGGGGCGGAAAATTCTGCTTTCACGGGAAAATTTACCGGGATATCCTGAAAACTTAGAAAATATTTACAATTTATCAATACAACACCTCATCGATTTTGCTAAAATAAAAGGTGTATTGTGTTTGCGTACCCGGAAAGCCGGAGATACTATCCGATACAGAGGAATCCGCCGGAAAATACGCAAGCTGCAGAACGAATTCCATACACCGCCGGAAAAAAGGGAAAGCATGCTTCTTCTGGCGGATGCGGAAGAAGTGCTGTGGGTGGAAGGCTGGGAGGCCTGTGACAAGGTGAGAGCCGGTACCGGAGGAGAAGATATGCTCTGGATCGGCATATATACGCCCGAACCTGAACCACACCGCAGAGACAACTGGGAAAACGACAAAAATGATTTGAATTTTACGGAGGCTGACCATGGAACGGAAGACAGACCTGGATAAGGATATAGCAAGAGTTCTGGTATCGGCGGAAGAAATCGAGGCCCTGACCGAAAAGATTGCAGACCAGATTGACCATGACTACCGTGGTTCCGGAAAAAGACTGCTGCTGCTGGGGATCCTCAAGGGCAGTGTTGTCTTTATGGGGGAACTGATGAAGAAGATGACAATCCCGGTGGAAATCGACTTCATGAAAGTATCTTCTTACGGTTCCGCCACCACTTCCAGCGGACGTATCAAGATCCTGCTGGACATCCACAGAAACAATCTGGCTGAAACCGATATCATCATTGTGGAAGACATCATCGACAGCGGACGTACTCTCTCCTATCTGAAGGAGTATCTGGAACTGGGGGGCGCACACTCCGTACGTACCTGCACCATGCTGGATAAGCCTTCCCGCAGAGAAGTGGACTTTACGCCGGATTACCGCGGCATGGAAATCCCGGACGAATTCGTGGTAGGCTACGGTCTGGACTATGCGGAACAGTACCGTGCTCTGCCGTACGTAGGGATCCTGAAGCCGGAAATTTATAAAAAATAAACTGTGCCGGACGGGAAAAAGTCCCGGTCAATACATACAGTCATTGGGGAGTTGGAATGAAGAACAGCTTAAAGATAGCCATATTTTATATTGTACTCATCGGAATCTTGATCATTGCTACAGCCTCGCTGTGGGATAACATTCCGGAGGATAAGCTTGTCTTTTCTCAGGTAGTGGAAATGTTCCGGAACGAGCAGGTTCGCCAGTTTGAAGTGGATGAGGAAAATACCCTGACCATGATCGTCAGACAGACCACAAACGACGGTGTGGCAAGTGAGGCAATCGTCACATACCAGCTGCGGGATCTGGATCTGTTCCTGAACGAGCTGGGAGACCTGATCCGTATACAGCATGACGCAGGCATCATCGAAGCCTACGATTATCCGCCGCCGTACGAAATCCCCTGGTGGGTATCCCTCGTACCGTATGCCATCGTCATCATCCTGATGATTGTCATGTGGATGTTTGTGGTAAACCAGGCCACCGGCGGCAAGGGTTCCAAGATCAATTCTGTTGGCCGTGCCAAAGCCAAGCTGGTGACTGCCGATAAAACCAAGGTATATTTCAAGGATGTTGCCGGTGCTGACGAAGAAAAAGCGGAACTGGAAGAAATCGTGGAATTTCTCCGGAATCCGGAATACTTCACCAAGCTGGGCGCCAAGATTCCCCACGGTGTGCTGCTGGTAGGCCCTCCCGGTACCGGTAAAACCCTGATTGCCAAAGCGGTTGCCGGGGAAGCAGGGGTGCCGTTCTACTCCATCTCCGGTTCCGATTTCGTGGAAATGTATGTAGGTGTAGGGGCCTCTCGGGTAAGAGACCTGTTTGATACCGCCAAAAAGAATCCTGCTGCCATTATCTTCATTGACGAAATCGACGCTGTCGGTCGTCACAGAGGTGCAGGGCTGGGCGGCGGTCACGATGAAAGAGAACAGACCCTGAACCAGATTCTGGTGGAAATGGACGGTTTCGGTTCCAGCGAAGGCGTTATCGTCATGGCAGCCACCAACCGTCCGGATATCCTAGACCCCGCACTGCTCAGACCCGGCCGTTTTGACCGTCAGATCACCATGAATGCCCCCGATGTCAAGGGCAGAGAAGACATTCTGAAGGTACACGCCAAGAACAAACCCTTTGAAGCCGATGTGGATCTGGGTGTCATCGCCAAGACTACCGTAGGCTTCACCGGTGCGGAACTGGCCAATCTGCTGAACGAAGCCGCACTGCTGGCAGCCAGAAAGGGCAAGCACCTGATCGGTATGAACGATCTGGAAGAAGCCATGATCAAGGTGATCGTAGGCCCTGCCAAGAAGTCCCGTGTGATTTCCGAAGCGGAACGGAAACTGACAGCATACCATGAAGCCGGTCACGCCGTTACCACATGGGTACGCCAGAAGGACGAACCTGTACACCAGATCTCCATCATTCCCAGCGGCAGAGCAGGGGGCTATACGCTTTCCTTCCCCAAGGAAGACAAGTCCTATATGTCCCGTTCGGCCATGCAGGATGAAATCATCACACTGCTGGGCGGCCGTGTTGCGGAACAGATCATTCTGGGGGACATCTCCACCGGGGCATCCAACGATATCCAGCGTGCCACCAGCATTGCCCGTCAGATGGTTACCAAATACGGTATGTCCGATAAACTGGGGCCGATCCTGTACGGCAGTGAATCCTCCAGCGATGAAGTGTTCCTGGGCCGTGATTTCAACAATACCCGGAATTATTCCGAAGAAACCGCTTCTCTCATCGACAGTGAAGTAAAGCGTATCGTTTCCGAGGCGTATGCACAGGCAGAACAGATCCTGCGGGAAAACATCGACCGGCTCCATTTCGTAGCAGCGTATCTGATGAAGAACGAAATCATGGAAGAAGCACAGTTCGTCCGTGCCATGAGCGAACCCGACATCACCATCGAGGAGCTGGAAGCTATGGTAGCCGAAAAGCGCCGCAAGAGTCAGGAAGAAAACGAAGCCCACGCCAGACGCCTTGCCGAAGAAGAAAAGCAGCGGGAAGCCGAACGGGAAGCTGAAGCTGCCAGGGAAAAGGAACGGCATAAGGAAAAGGACTACGACACCTTCCACCGTGGTGAATAACCCGAGCATAACAAATGCATCATTAAGCAGAGCCACTCTTCCGGTTTTGGGGAGTGGTTCTTTTTTGAAATCCTATTGCAGTGTTTTGCGGAATAATATATAATTGTAATGAGAGAAACAGGGAGGAAGAAAACATGCTTATAGCAGACACATGGAAGGATATATATCAGTATTTCGAATGGATCAGTGAATATGAGCCATGGAAGGATATCCGGGAAACAGATCCGATTGTGATTGAAAGACCCGGAAAGCCTGTTGTGTATGTACGGATTCTTGGAGATGACTGTAATCAGTGTGGAATTGCCTGTTATTTCAGCAGGGAAGATTATCTGGTGTCCCATGCTGAACAGACATATCACTGGTGTGAGGATGAACATTTCATCTGTCAGCAGAGCGCCCTGATCGGTCTTTGGGGATTTGAGGAATATGTAAGCCGGTATAACATGAATATTCTGAAGGAATTGGATATCCATCCGGACGGAAACGATCTTCTGCCTCATTTTGATAAATATGAATATGGATATGCACCTGCCAAGATCAAAACGGAAGAAGCAGCAGAGCTGGCAGATGTTCTGAAGCATGTATACATGGCTCTGGAATATGTGTATGCCAGAAAAAGAAAATATCCAAAGAATATGGTTTTGCTGCGTCAGTACGATGCAGAATCCGGAAAATGGATTACTGGATTCGGAACACATTCCATCCAGCAGGATCTGGAGAATTTTTATTTTGAGATTACAGATCCCAGGATAGAAAATCTTCGGACGAAAAAAGGTAAAGGTACATGGCATGTTCTGATGGATTTGGAATTTGATCTGATGACAGAGCCCAAAACCAGACGCCAGTATTATGAGACATCTGTAATTGTAAATAAAGTACTGCCGAAATCTCAGAAAACCATTTTTGAGGAAAGGTTTACACCGGAGGAAATTTCAGAAGGCGCGTTGTGGGGAGCACTGCATTTGTTGAGCGAAGAACTGGGTAAACCGGAAGAAATCGAATTTGCAGATGATTTCATGGAGTACAAACTGGTGGATTTCTGCAGAAAAGCGGATATCCGGCTGGTGGACAGGACCAAAGAGGGACTGGAAGAGCTGAAGAAGTTTATAGAAGATCATAGAACAGAATTGGAAAATATGTTTGCGCACGGGCAGAACGAATATGAGAATACGATTGCAGGGGATGTGGAGCTGTCAGAATTCGAAGATAAATCTTTTGTGCTGTCAGTGTCCCTGGGTACCGGTCTGTACAGGCATATCCGTATATCTGCCGCCGCAACATTTGAAGAACTGCATGAAGTGATTCTGGACGCATATGGGTTTGAAGACGATCATCTTCACATGTTTACCCTGCGGGGAGCTGGATTGTTCCGGGATATGGAGATATTCAGCAGGTATATGGAG
>JAFQGY010000273.1 GCA_017415325.1 Clostridia bacterium | reverse complement strand
GTGGCGCGCCTTCCGCTACTTACCACTACTGCACTCGCTCCACAAGGCGTGACGGGGGATTTCTCCCGCTCTGTACCCATCTCTCCCTCTGTCTGCCCACCCCAAAGAAAAATCATTTCCTTACCCCAAAAAGGAGACTACCCATATGACTCCCAACAAAATTACATCCGAAAACATCGCGTCCTACCGGGACTACTACGCAAACGACACCATGCGGCAGGCGCTGACCACCATCCTGGCCAAGGGCAACCTTGCTGATCTGACCTTCGTCACCTCCGCTGCCCGGAAAATGCAGTTCCAGTTCTCCGTGGACGTGAAAACCATGTCCTCCACCAACCAGAAATCCAGCGGACGGTGCTGGCTCTTTGCCGCAACCAATGTCCTGCGGGAGATCGTGGCCAAAAAGCTGAATCTGGAAAACTTCGAGCTGTCCCAGTCCTGGCTTGCCTTCTGGGATAAGTTTGAACGGGTAAACGCCTACCTGAACGCCATCGTGGAAACCGCCGACCTGCCCCATGACGACAGACTGGTGGATCATCTGGTGGGCACGGGCGTACATGACGGCGGCCAGTGGGATATGTTCGTCAATATCGTGGACAAATACGGTATCCTGCCGGGGAACGCCTACCCCGAAACTGCCCAGACCGGCGCCACCGGCCAGCTGAACCGGCATATCAACAACTACCTCAAGGCATCCGTGGGCAAGCTCCGCAGGGCAGCCGCCGCCGGGGAAGATACCGCCGCTATGCGGGAAGAAATCCTCTGCCGTGTGTTCTCCTTCCTGTGCGCCTGCTACGGGGAACCGCCGGAAACCTTTGACTGGGAATACAAGGACAAGGACGGCGCCATCCACTACATGACCGGCAAAACTCCCATAGAATTCCGGGACGAGTTCATCGGGGACTACCTGGATCACTACGTCAGCATCATCAACGCTCCCACGGAAGACAAGCCCTTCTATAAAACCTACACCGTCCAGTACCTGAACAACGTCCCCGGTGGCAAGCAGGATATCCTGTACTACAACCTGCCCATCGACGAATTCAAACAGCTGGTGATCCGTCAGCTGCAGGACGGCGAAATCGTGTGGTTCGGCTCCGACTGCGGCAAGTACAGCAACCGGGAAACCAAGGCATGGGACGACGCCTCCTTCAACGAAGCCCAGATCACCGGCTTTGACTACAGCATGACCAAGGAAGAAATGCTGTGGTACCACATGAGCCAGATGAACCACGCCATGTGCATCACCGGTGTCAACATCGGCGAAGACGGCAAGCCCAACCGCTGGAAGATCCAGAACAGCTGGGGTGCAGACGGTGCCAACGGCGGCTACTACATGGCCTCCGACACATGGTTCGACAAGTTCGTATACCAGGCCGTGGTGAACAAAGCCTATCTGGAAGCCCACGACCTGACCCAGACCCCCATCGAACTGAAGCCATGGGACCCCATGGGTTCTCTGGCGCTGACAGACTGAAAAATAAATCAACACTGACAGCCAAAAAAACACGTATATAAACTATATTCCTGCAATCGGAAACGCCCTGTGGCGACTGGGGTTGCCGGCCCCCAGGAGCTCGCTTCACTATTCCTTCGGCCCTTGGAAAAACAATCTCCCTGTGCAGATGGAATTGCAGAAACTCCCCCAGCCGGAACCCTTGTTTAAAGTTTTTTGCCAAGCTTTTTTTCAAAAAAGCGTCCCCGTTCCCCTTGCACAAACAGATTCAAATCGCTTCATTTCCCCAAAAAGGAGCACACACACATGAAAAAATTACTGTTCAGCCTGCTTGCCGTGCTGATGGTGTTCACCGCATGCGGCGGCAGCGATACAGAAGAAATTACATTTGAAACAGGAGAAACAATTATGGTACAGATCGAAATGGAAAACGGCGGGATCATCAAGTTGGAGCTGTATCCCGACAAGGCACCCATCACCTGCGCAAACTTCGTGAAGCTGGCAAAGGACGGCTTCTATGACGGCCTGATCTTCCACCGGGTCATCAAGGACTTCATGATCCAGGGCGGCGACCCCACCGGAACCGGTATGGGCGGTGCTGACGAAAACATCAAGGGCGAATTTGCCGTAAACGGCGTCCAGAACGACATCTCCCATGTGAGAGGCGTTATCTCCATGGCCCGTTCCCGCAGCTATGACTCCGCTTCCTCCCAGTTCTTCATCTGCCACGCCGACGCCAAGTATCTGGACGGCCAGTACGCCGCTTTCGGAAAGGTAACAGAAGGGATGGAAGTGGTGGACGAAATCGCCGAAGTGAAGACCGACTATAACGATCGCCCCATGATCGATATGGTCATCAAGACCATCACCGTTATCGAAGAATAATCAAAGAATAGAGGAAACAAAAATGAAGCGTACAATTGCCCTGCTCCTGCTGGCGGCTCTGCTTCTGGCATCCTGCGGCGGTGGGACGGAAGAAACTGCCCCTGCCGGTACCGATACCAATGCTGCAGCAGAAACCACAGCCGAAACGGAAGACCCCTTTGCCGGGATCGACTACGAAGGCAAGTCCCTGCGCATCTCCTCCTCCATTGACACCTACGACTCCACCAACGCCCATGCCCTCATTGCAGGCAGCGGCGAACTGACCGGGGAAATCGTCAATGACGCCGTATACCAGCGGAACCAGACCGTTATGGAACTGCTGAATATCGAAATGGACTTCATCGAATCCGAATGGAACTACAACAACCTGTATCAGGAACTGGAAAAGCTGGTGCTGTCCGGGGACTGCGGATTTGAAGTGATCATCAACGATATGCAGGGTCTGGGGAAAGCCATCCGCAGCGGCTACCTGCAGAACGTGGCGGATACGGATATTCTCGATCTGGACAAAGGCTACTGGTACAAAGAAGCCATCCTGGATCTGGAAGTGGTGCCGGGGAATTACTATTTCCTCATGGGCGACGCCTTCACCGACTGCCTCTCCAGCGTCCATGTGCTGTACTACAACAAGGACATCATCACCGATACCTTCGGTGACAGTGACTATGTACAGGATATTGTTCTTGCCGAAGACTGGACTGTAGACAAGCTGCAGGAAATCATTACGTAAGTGGCTGTGGATACCGACGGGGACGGTGCAATGAAGGAATGGGACAGAATGGGCTTTGCCATGCTGGGTCCCTGGGGTCCTTCTCTCCCGATTCTCACCGCCTTTGATTTGGATATCTACCAGCGCACCGACGACGGCATGGTGCTGACCATGAACAACGAACGCTCCGTGCTGGCGCTGAACGAACTGTACGAACTCTACGCCGGCCCTGCGTCCCTGAATGCCCTGAAGGATCACTCCACCGCCGGTCTGCAGAACATTTTTGCCAACCAGCTTACCGCCTTCGTGTGCTACCTCCGTCTGGGCGACCTGTCCGGTATGCGGGAATACGAATTTGAAGTGGGTCTTTCCCCCTATCCCAAGCTGGACGACGGGCAGGACGGCTATATCTCCAGTATGCACAATACCACCGAAGTGGGCGGCATCGTCGTCACCACACCGGAATCGGAACTGGATTTCCTGTTCACCTGCATCGAAGTCATGGGCCGGGAAGCCGCAAAGACCATCATTCCCGCCTACTATGAAGAAGCATTGAAGGTCAAGTACGTGAACGGTGCGGAAGAAGCCGCCATGATCGACCTGATCCATGACAACATCGCCTCTCCCTCCACCCTGATCTTCTTCGATGCAGCCATCAGCGGCGTATTCCTGCAGTCCATCAATGCCGGCAAGACCGATTTTGCTTCCGCTTATGCCGGAAAGGCGGCATCTCTGGAACAGGAGCTTGCCAATATGATCGCCGACTATCAGGCCATCGCCGGGCAGTGATGCAGATCCAATCCCACAGTCTATCCTGAAAAGAGGTGCTTTCCATGTTCCATGAAAAAAGAGAAGCCTTTGAACAAACCAAAATCATCCATGCCAGCCGGAAACTGACCTTCCTCGGCGTGGACGGATACGATGTGTACAACTGCTCTGTTCCCTTCACCTGGCATGGGGAAACCTACATCTTCGGTCGGGTGGAAAAACGGGCGGAATGGGCGCGCTCCTGGGTGTACCTGTTCCGGAAAACCGGGGAAGACCTGTACAGCCGGGTGCCGGAGTCCATGATCTACACCATCGAAGACCCGTATGTGGCCGTGATTCAGGGAGAACTCTGCATGGGCGGTACCTATGTGGTACGGATGCGTAATGAAGTCAAAACCTACTGGGCAAACTTCTACCGGGGACACGACCTGATGAACCTGTACTACTTCACCACCGGGCCTGATTACATGAAGGACATCCGTCTGGTGGATATGGGCAAGCAGGGCATCGGCGTGTTCTCCCGTCCCAGAGACGAGGCCACCGAAAAGAAATACGGCAGTCTCTCCATCGTGGGCTTCACCACCATCCGTTCTCTGGATGAACTGGACGACAAGGTGGTGGAAAACGCCAGGGTGATTGACGGTATGTTTGACGCCGGCGAATGGGGCGGCTGCAACCAGTGTTATCTGCTGGACAGCGGATATATCGGCATCATCGGCCACAAGTGCTATTCCTACCCGTGGGAGGACGGCAGAACCATGAACGCCTACTGCAACGCCGCTTTCGTCTTTGACCCCGTCACCCACACGCTCCTGGACGAAAAAGTCATCGGTACCCGCTCCTGCTATCCCGACGGCCCCTCCAAGGTGTTCATCACCACCGACTCCGCCTTCACTTCCGGTATCGTCATGCGGGAGGACGGAAAATGCGACCTCTACAGCGGTATTAATGACGTGGAGGAAGGGGTCATCACCATCGACTATCCCTTTGCCGGATTCGGTAATATCGTGACCGTGACATCCCTTTGACCTGTCCGGTTCATCACAGCGAAAAAAGGAAATCATCACCATGGAAAAAGTTGTTCTCGTCCTCGTAGACGGTATGCGCCCCGACGGGATGATGCAGTGCGGCCACCCGTATCCCGCTGAATTCTGCGCTCTGTCTTCCTACTCCCTGAAAGCCCGCACCGTCATGCCCTCCGTGACCCTGCCCTGCCATATGTCCCTGTTCCATTCCGTGGACCCCGACCGGCACGGCATCCTCTCCAATCTGTACGTGCCCCAGGTGCGTCCGGTGGTGGGGCTGTTCGACCAGCTGGATCAGTACGGCAAAAAGTGCGCCTTCTTCAATACATGGGAAGAGCTGCGGGATCTGTCCCGTCCGGATCATCTGCACACCTATGTCTGCTACAACCAGCATAAGGCAGAGGATACCGATACCAGAATCACCGACACCGCCATCGACTATATCACAAAGGAACTGCCGGACTTCACCTTCATCTATCTGGGCGAAACCGATGAAGTGGGCGGCCATTCCTGCGGCTGGATGAGCGAGCAGTACATGAAAAGCGTCGCCAAGGCCTGGACCTGCATCGAAAAGCTGCACAAGTCCCTGCCGGAGGGCTATACCCTCATCGTCACCGCAGACCACGGCGGCCACGACAGAAGCCACGGTACCGACCTGCCCGAGGATATGACCATCCCGGTATGCTTCTGCGGCCCCCGGTTCACCCCCGGATGTGAGCTGGAAGACGTATCCATCAAGGACATCGCCGTCACCACAGCCCACCTGCTGGAAGTCCCGCCCGTCAAGGACTGGGAAGGCAGAGTTCTGGTTGACTGACACCGAATACCAAAAAGACCGTACGAGGAACCAAACACTTCGTACGGTTTTGTATTTCTGCCGCCTCCCCCCGTTTTCCCATTTCTTATTTCTTACTTCTTATCTCTTATTTTTTCTTTTCCCTGTTGCAAACCCCCGCCCCGGTGCGTATTATGCATGTCCGGACAAAAATACACAGCATTGGAGGTGATCCCATGGAGAACACTGCATATACAACCGAAGCCGAACGGGTCATCGCCGCCTACGGCACCATGGTCTATCGGGTCTGCTATGTACGGCTGGCCCCCGTGGATCCCACCCTGGCGGACGATGCCTACCAGAATGTGTTTCTCACATGGGTGGAACATCCGCCGAGGGTACAGCCGGGCAGCGAGCATGAGAAGGCATGGTTTCTGCGCTGTGCCGTTCACCGGTGCGCCGATCTGTACAGGAGCCGCCGTAGACATCCCATGGAAGAGCTGCCGGAAACCGTTCCCTGCCCCCCGGAGGACACCACAGAGGTGATGGACGCCCTTTTGTCCCTGCCGGAGAAATACCGGATGCCCCTGTATCTCCACGGGGTATGGGGATTTTCCATCCGGGAAACGGCAGCAGCACTGGGGATGAACGAAGCGGCCCTGCGGATGCGGCTGACCCGTGCCAGACGTGCACTGGCGGAGATACTGGAATATGATCTGAAAGGAGGAGCATATGAGAATCGGAAAGAAAGACGATCTGACCCTTGAACCGTCTGAACTGCTGAATAGGGAAACGCTGGAACTGATGGAGGCTCATGCGGCAAATGCACCTGTAAGAAGGAAAAAGACCCGCCTGCAGCGGATGCTGTCCTGTGCGGCATTGGTGGGGGTCATGTTTATTCTGATGGGGGCAGGATATCGGGTATTCCCGCAGATAGCATATGTGCCGGGCCGGGGAATTGTAAAAGAATCCATGGAAAACGTCTATATCCTGCAGAAAGCCACCGCAGCAGGGGAAGATTACATAGATGGCGTATCTCTTATCCCTGTGACAGAAGGAAAACACAAAGGGCAATGGGAAGTCAGAGTGCTTACAACAGAATCCTATGGAGAAAGCCCCTCCACCATTACCTTCACCACAGCCGACGGTGCAGAAGCAGTTCTGGAAAATGCATATACTGTGAATCAGTTCACCAGATATACCGGATATATCTCCGGCGCATCCACCGGAACCTGTACCATCGGGCTCAGCACCGGTGACTATACAGTGGAAATCATTCCTCTGTCTCAGTCTGCCTATGCGGAGTATTCTTTCCCTGTAGAACAGGGGATACTGGCGGTTGCCTATCCTCTGTCGGAAGGGTCTGATAAAATTGCACTGTCTTTGTCCATGGATACTGTCAGCGAAGACCTTCTGTACTGGGCACAGCACAGCCAGTATATCGGAATTTTACCGGACTGGGATGATTTCCGGCTGACCGACACGAAGGGAAATACCTATACAATCCTGCCTGACAAATCCAACTCCGTTACCATCCCGGTATCCGGTGAGAAAAAAGCACTGTATCCCCATCTGCTCAGTGACCATGAAACCATATACCGTCTGGATCGCCGTCTGGAAGCGCCTGTTGCTTCTATCGAATTCGGACTTGTCCGGCTCACCTTCAACGAACTGCGGGATATGGCGGAATCCACATACACCATTCCCGCCGAGGACGAAAAAGTTACCTATCCGGAAAACACCGTTCTGCTGGATGGCCATGGCATGCACGCCGATCTGTTACGTGCAGACACCGGCAGAGTCAAACATCCTACTT
Organism: Clostridia bacterium; assembly: GCA_017415325.1. Taxonomy (GTDB): domain Bacteria; phylum Bacillota; class Clostridia; order Oscillospirales; family CAG-272; genus UMGS1696. The sequence goes on along the minus strand of JAFQGY010000273.1, from coordinate 15,788 downwards.
TCCACAAGGAAATGGATATGTTTGCCATCTGGTATGATTTATCCTGGAATTTCCGGGAAAATGTAACCTCTGCCAGTATCAGTCTTATATATGTTCCCGTTGATGACCCGGACAGTGAACGGATTTTCTTTGCCGTCAGCGGCGGATCTTCTACCCTTTTCCCTCTGACCGCCGACAACCCCATGAAAAAATACCAGAATAAATTTCCGGTTACGTACGGAGATACAGTGCGTATTTCCCTGCACTCGATAGATCTGACCATCGAAGGCAACTGGGATATCGACTTCACCAAAACCACCGAACCTTCCCGCCGCATTCCCCCGGAAGTGATCCGCCGCAGAGACAACTGAATCCCATAAAAAATCGCAGGCACACCCACCTGCGGTTTTCTTTTGCCAGATATTTCTTACCTCTTATTTCTTACTTCTTACATATCCCCGTCCCGTTCTGCCCATACTACCTCCGAAACCAAATCCAACCGGAGGAACCCAAAATGTCCATCACCCACCTCACCGCCGATACCTTCACCGATTTCACATCCGCCGCCACCCCTGTGCTGGTGGATTTCTACGCCGACTGGTGCGCTCCCTGCCGGAAAATGTCCGCCGTACTGGACGAAGTCTCCGCCGCACGCCCCGCCATGCCTGTGGGAAAGGTCAATGTGGACGAAGAGCCGGACCTTGCAAACGCCTATGTGGTACGCAGTATCCCCACCCTGCTGCTGCTGAAAAACGGCGAAATCACCGACCGCTGGACAGGCGAAACCTCCCTCGGTACCATCCTTGACGCCGTGGATGCCGAAACCCTCTCCCAGGCAGACTATCCCGCCCCGGAAACTTCCTCTCTCCACGACTACACCGCCCATACCATGCCCCGGATGTACAATTCCCCGCTGTCGGGTCTGCCTTACGACAGTGTCCCCGGACAGTTCCACAATCTGCAGGACACCTGGGGAACATGGTAACCTCTCCGCCGCCGGATAAACACCCGAAAAATCCCCGTCTCTGGGATGTCCTGATTGTGGGAGCAGGCCCTGCCGGATGTGCCGCCGCCCTGTTCGCTGCTCTTGGAGGATGCACCGTCCTGCTGACGGAAAAATGTGCCGTGGGCGGCGGAATGCTGCAGGCACCGGAAATCCGTGACTGGCCGGGAGAGGTCTGTCCAATCGACGGAATCGCACTGGGAGAACGGATGCGGAAGCAGGTTCTGTCAGCAGGCGCAGTCCTCCGGTACGGGGAAGTCACAGCCGTCTCCCTGCCAGCCCCCACGGACACCGTCACCGCCGTCTTCTCCTCCGCCCCCGCCCCGGACGGTACCCGGCACCACACGGAATTGCACGCCCGCCACCTGATCCTGGCCACCGGAACCACCCCGCCGCCCCCCGGAATTCCCGCCGGAACCCTCCCGACAGACGCTGCCTGCCGCACAGACCTGCCGCACATATACGCCATAGGAGCCTGCCGCACCCCCGGATCCAGCCGGATCGTAACCTCCTGCGCCGACGGATACAGAGCAGTTATGGACATACTGGGGAAGTAAGAAGTCAGAGATACGGAAGTGGTCTCAGGCATCCGTATCTTCGTCCATGATTGCGGTCAGTTCCATTTCATGACCGTTTTCGATGATAAAGATATGTATATGATCAGCATATTTTCCACCATAATATCCTTTCCATTCCCGGAATATGCTGATCAGCATATCTTCCACTGGCGGAAATTTTCTTCGGATAGTATCCATTCCCAGTATTTCTATAGTAAGCGCATCTTCATCCATAATATCTGTCAGACAGTCCCAGAGTGCATCCCAATTTTCGCCATACCATTCCGGAAAATCCAGTGCTTTTTTGATGATTCGATGGATTTCCGGATAATACTGTACATCCCGGAAATCAAGAACTACATTTTTATCAAAACTGTACATGATTTCCTCCTACAATTTCATAAAAAGTCCTGTAATGGTCATATGTTGAAAATATCAATCCGTCATTAGAAAATAGTATTCTGGCTTTTGTTCTATATCCCGTAGAATAATTAATATCCGCTTCATACCATATTCTACCTTCATTAACAGGTAATTTTCCATTCCTGTTCTCAAATACATCTCCTCCTATCATCCTGCCCGGTAATACATCGAAAAGATTTCCCTTTTTCTTATTCCATCCATATTTTTTTGCAGTTTCTTTATCAAGATAATATTCTGGTAATGTTCCCCTATACACAAGATATACATCAGCTCCATTTATACCATGATATGTTGCCAACCCTGCTGTTATCGTACGCATATTTTCCACTTTACACAAACAATTCATATGAACAGGGATATATTCGGATATATCTTCATCTATTGAAAATATCCGTCCATGATTGAAAGAACATTCTAAACAAGTCGTTATCAACAAAGCAGAAACCCAATGTTTCCAATGTACACTCTCTCCTGTCAGATTCTGAGCAATGTCCTGTATCATTATACCTCTCCCGCAAACTGTCTTCCAGTATATTTCTGTAAAAAATTCCATGTATACAGCAGAAAGCAGCCCTTCCTGGACAGAACTGCTTTCTGTTTTTATTTCACTCTTGCCATCGGCGACGCCCGTTTCTCCCCGATCCATACGCCTGCCGCCCGGATCCATTTTCCGCCGCAGCTTACATACAGATTCGACTGTGCCACCTCCAGAATTCCCGTTTCCGTCCAGGGAGACTGTGTTCCCGCCCGGTTCACTGCGCACACCCGGTAAACCACATTCCCTGCGTCCCCCGGCAGTGTATCCCGGAACTGGACGGAGGTGCCGTTGTACAGCTGCACAAAATTCTCCGGCACACCATCTGTCCCTGCCGCCGCCCGTTCCAGCCGGTATCCGGAAATCAGATTCAGCGGATCCGTCACGGCAGACCACTGTACCGTCACCCGTCCTCCCGCCAGCAGCATGGATACACCGATCTCATCCGGCTGCAGGGGTATGGCGGCATCCCGCTCCACCGTCTGCCAGGGTGTCACAGCCCGGTTCAGGGTAACAAAATCTTCCAGATTATATCCGCCCCAGTCCGTTCCGTATGTCCGGTACTCCAGCATGAGACAGACTTCCTTCCCCAGAAGATGGCTGCCCATGGTCATACGGTAATAGCCGTGCAGGGATTCTGTAAACAGCGCTTCCGTTTCCCAGACATCTGCCCCCGGTTCCCGGTACCGCAGTTCCAGATTGGCGCACCATCCATTCCGGTCATCCCCCGGTATGATCTTCCATCGCAGCGACTGACCGTAACCGGCAGCCATCACCACCTCCGGCACAACCATCTGCGGCAGTGTCTGATAGTCCTTCGGATACAGGGGCAGGGAATTGTGGTACATATCGTTGTAATACAGGCCGTATCCGGAATCCCTGGTCACAACTTCATACAGCAGTCCCCCCTCGCCGGTTTCGTCCGTCAGATACGGCATCACGCACACCGGATCCTCCCAGCCTTCCAGCACCGCAAAGTCGTACATCTCCGTCCCCGCCCGGCACCGCAGCACATCCCATACCGCCGCAGCCCCCGACGCCTGCAGCCAGTGCACCGCCAGATACACCGTATCTCCCGTACCTTCCCGGTACATGGCATACTGAAAGGCTTTTCCGTTGACCAGCATGTACTTCCCGGTATACCGTGTCACACAGGTCAGCGTTTCATTGGCATAACAGCGCATATCCTACGCCTCCTCCGCCAGCAGAATAAAGATTTCCCCTTCCGTCAGCACATCCGGCAGTACCGTCCCGTACCGGATATTGCGGACAACGGGAGCGCCGGTGGTGTCGCCGTGGGCATACAGATTCCCGGTCATCCGGCATCCGCTTTTCGGCACCAGACTGTCTCCGGCCACCCCGCCCACAGTCCCTGCATCCGCCGCATAGGCCACCGCATCCAGTGCCGCCACGGGAGAGTTCACCGCTCCGCAGACGGTTCCGTCCATGCGTTTGTCCGTAATCATGGCCTCCGTCACGCTCACCGCATCGGCAGGGACGGTCACAGTGGCCAGCAGCAGTTCCCATATACTGTCGTTCCGGGCAACCGTACTCTGGTCTTCCAGTACGTCCAGGGTAAAAGCCCCCTCCGTCCGGTGCAGCCGCAGTGTCACCAGATAGCTGTGTCCCGCTTCCACAAAGGCCTGTACCGGCTCCGTGACCCAGCCCATGTGCCCGTCGATCCAGCCGCACCCGGGCGTCACCTGGATCCGCATCCCCTCTCCCGGCATCACCCGCAGGAATCCGTCACCGGGACGCACCACCCCGTCCGAATAGAAGCACTGCATCATCCGGGCAAAAAATGCCGCATCCACCGCCTTGTCCCCTCTGGGAAATCCGTCCACTGTCTCCACAATTTTCGTGGAATCAAACATGCCGCCCTGCACATCTATCGTCGTATGCATTCTTTTTCTCCTCTCATCCTATCGTATTCCTGATTCTCGCCACGGCATCCCCGAACCAGGGGTACAGCTTCACCGTTCCCCCTTCGTATACCACATCCACCGCTGTGAGCCGCACCGCCTGCCGGACACCGAGACTGTCTCCCTGTACCTCACAGATGTCTCCCAGCCGGTAATCCCTGCCGTATGCGGGACGGGTATCGTATTCTCCCCTGCAGGTCAGCCGGAAGATCTCTCCGTTTTCCGCCAGCAGTTCCTCTCCCCGTCTGGTCAGTGCCGCCCGGTATGCCGCCGTACTGCTGTATTCCGCAGGCCGTATGTCCGCCGCTTTCCTATAGCTTTCCCTCCGCTGATCCGCCGCAGGAGCATGATCCGCCGTCACCACCGTCCCGTCACTGCCTTCCACATAGATCCGGTTGATGGCTGCCTCCCGGTACAGCTCCGCTTCCAGCCCTGCAATGTTGCCGAAGTCCTCACTGAAAATGGCACGGTTTGTTCCCGGTGCGCTGTCCAGACTTCTGTCCGTCCCCACCGTTACGGCAAAAACCAGCCCCCCGTCCCGCAGTTCCACGGAATACATCGCCCCGCAGCCTGCCAGAATCCGGTGCATCCACCGCCCCAGTACCTCCCCGGCTTCCATGGGAAAGACCATCTCCTCCGTCAGATCCGGAATCTCTCCCATCACCGTCAGCGGCAGATCCCCCGCCCACCGGTTCAGAGCCGCCCGTACCGCCTGTCCCGCCGTACCGGAATACACGGTGTCCGCCTCCGCCACCCGGTCATACAGCAGACATTCCAGCATCCGTCCGCCGATGTGCAGTACCGCATCCCGACAGGTCACCGTCTCGATCCGGCCGCAGTACTGCCTGTCGCAGAGATACACCGCCTCCGCCGCCACTTTCAGCAATTCCTTCGCCGTATAGGCCGTATCCCCGTATGTCCCCGGTGTCAGGGGCAGCTGTGCCGCAAAGGTGCCGCATTCCCCGTACCGCAGGGACCAGACCAGCGAAACCGCCGTATCCACCGGAGGTGAAACAGCGGCAAAATTCCTGTCCATAAAATACAGTTCCATCTGCCCTCTCCTTCCTTATCCGATCCACCGCTGCAGTGTCAGCCGTACCTCCGCCGCCAGCACACCGGCCATCTCCCGGCATCTCTCCCACAGCGCTTTCCCGTCCCGGCACAGATCCTGCCCCAGAACCGCCATGTCTTCCCGGAAGTCCCCCCAGACCACCAGCAGATCCGCCCGACAGTCCTGTCCGACTCTGCCCAGTGCCGCCAGAAATGCCCTGAGCGCTTCTTCCAATCTCTTCATATCCTCGTTCTCCTCATCAGATTCCATAATACAGCGGTGTGTAGGCCAGCTTCACCGAAAGGTGTTCCAGTCCCGCTTCCGCCGTCACATAAATCCGGTTTTCTCCCACTTCCAGCAGAAAAAAGTCGCTGTCCCGGTGGAAGGTAAACGCCCTCTCCCCGCCGATTTCCAGATTCTTGCACCGGGGGCGTGTGTCAATGTGCGCCGTCTCCCCCTCGGCAAGCGCATTCTGCAGCCGGATATACCGTTCCCCCAGACAGACCGCAGGAGCGTGTACCGTCCCGCCCACCGCCGTCAGCCAGGCATCAAACCCGCAGGCCGCATCCCCCGGATTGGTCACAGCCGCCGTTTCGGTGATTCGGTAATAGGACGGCGTCATCCCGGCCCCCTTCCGGAAGGTCAGCGGAAACGTAAGCAGCGGTATGGACTGCCGGAAATGCACCTCTCTGGATTTTGTATCTTTCCAGAAGGGATCCGGTGCCAGAAAGGGCAGATATACCTCCGTGGGCGTAAAGAAATTCGCCTGCCGGAACGCCGGTCTGCCGCAGGGAATCACCCCGATGGTGCGTGTCACCCCGTCCAGTGTCACTTCCATGTCCAGCGTGTGCATGGGATTCATCATGGTGCAGATCAGCCGCCGCAGCTCTCCTTCCTCCCCGTTCATTTCCCCGGTCAGGGCCAGATACCGCTCCCCGAACCGTCTGATCACCGGATGCCCTCCCGAGCCGTCCGCATAAGGATCCGTCTCCACAAACAGTTCCGTCGCCGCCATGCCTTCCATTCCGTCTTCCAGAAGCCGCAGATGGGCCTCCTTCCCGGGGGAGACAAGCAGCGTCCGGCCGATACCAGGATCCGTGATCCGTATGGCATATGTCATATTTTTCCTCCTTTACGTCCGCAGCAGCAGTTCGCTATGTCTCTGCAGCGCTCTTGCCGTCTCATACGGAGTGGTTTTTCTCCTTTTCCGGACATACAGGGAAGATCCCGCAGTCTGCTCTGCCGGTACCACAGATGTCTCCTCCGGCAGCGACAGAGCCGTATCCCCCGCACCGGACACAATCTGCTCTGTCAGAAAAGCGCTCACCGGCATCGGTCGGACGGCACACAGCATCCCGCTTTTTTCCATCCCCGCCAGCGTCAGGGAAACCGTCGTCTGCAGAACCTCCCGCATTCTCTCCGACAGCTGCAAAATCCAGCGCTCCCATCCGGCCGTATCCGGAACCTGTCCCGCCGCCCTGTCACCGTTTTTCTCCATATCCTCCGTCTCCTTTCTGCATACCGTCCTCCCGCTGTCCCTTCAGCCGCACCGCCCGCTTGGCCTGTCTGAGCTTCCGGCGCAGTCCGTCATCCTCAATCTCCCGCAGATCCAGCATCCGCAGACGCAGTGTCCGCATGAAAACCGTATCCGCCGGCAGCGTGACAAGCAGCGCCAGAAACTGCCACCAGTGCATCCGCACCGCCAGAAGATCAATGCCGTAAGCCGCCTGAAAAGAGGATAGAATCCTGTCCCCGTCCTCCTCAAAGTCCATCACAGGCTCCGCTTCCGGATTTCCGTCCCCTTCCGCCTGTCCCATGGTATAGAACTGTGCCAGTGCCGAAAACAGTCTTTCTCTGTCCACCGATTCCGGCACCGTACCGCAGGCAAATTCCACCGCCAGCGAAGCCCGTACCCCCTCCGGCAGCGACCTGTCCCGCAGCAGTGCATCATACAGCAGTCCCGCCCGGTAGTCCGTCTCCACCGGAATCCGCATCCCGTCCACCAGTACCACATCCGGCAGCCCTCCCGTCAGCACTGACCCGCCCCCTGTCAGCACGGAACCGTATACAGCTCCCCCGTTCATCCGGCACGCTCCGTTTCCAGCCCCATCTGCCGGGCTCTGACGCGGTATTTTGCTTCCGCATCCTTCTGCATCTTTTCCAGCGCCTCCATCTGCCGGTTCACAAATTCCAGAAACTCCATATATGCCCGGGAATATACCTCCGCACTGAGCTGTTTTCCGCACATTTCCTCCCCGGCGCCTTCCCCGAACACATCGTCCAGAAACGCCTGCAGGATACCGCAGTGGCAGGACAGCATATCGTCCGTCTCCTGTTCCCGGCGGAACTGGGCCAGATTGTTCCGCAGTCCCGTCAGCGCATCCATCAGCCGGCGCATGCATCCGGGTTCGGTGATGTCAAAATAGTATTCTTTTCCGTTCCACTTCCAGATTTTCTCCATATCCGTCATAATACTCCTTTCCCCGCCCGCCGGAGCCCGAAACAGATCACATGTGGGATGGAATACCGTTTTCTCCGTATCCCCAGCAGGCAGTATGATTGCTTTTTCCCGGCTACTTATTCCGCCGTAAACACCCCGGCAGACACCACAAACGTCCCGCGCACCGGCTGGGATACCGCCCGCAGTGTACCGGTATAAATCAGGGTGTCCGTCCCCTCACCGCTTTCCGCCGGAATCACGGAATAGGTCCGCACAGACGCCCGGCAGACCCCGGAAACTTCGGTTTCGTCAAAGAGATCCGCCGTACAGATTTCCACCCAGGCATCACTGCCGGTCAGTTCCCGGTCTGCAATGTCCCGGAGCCTTGCCATCACCGCATTGCCGGTGTATACTTCAAATTCATAGTCCACCACAGGGGCATACCCGGTCACGTCCGTCCGCTTCACGCTTTCGTGGATGTACCGCCTCTGGTAGCTGACCGCATTCTTGGATTCCGTAAATTCCGTGAACCCCTCGCCGATCAGCGTCCAGACAGGTGCCTCCGCCGTTCCCGTGTTCATATAATGCCGCCTCTGGGCACGGTTCACAATTCTGCTTTCCGCCATCGTTTGTCCTTTCCCATATCCGATTTATGCCTTCCTGCACCGTCTTTCGATCACATACGCCGCCCGGTATACCGCAGTACCGTCGTCCCGCCTCTCCGCCAGCGCAGGCATCTCCGTGATCCTGCACCGCCCGAATACCGGCTCCCCGTCCGTCACCGGAGCAAAGGCTTCCAGCGCCCGGGTCAGCAGACAGAACAGATCCATGGTCTGTGCCAGTACCGCAGGAGAATTCCCGTCCACCCGCAGCAGCAGTGCAAAGGGCATCTCCATCCGGCAGGATCCGTCCACATACCCATGTCGCACCACCTTCTCCGGCAGTGCCGTCACACATCCCGCAGGCAGGTCTTTCCCCGCCATATACATTCCCGGTACCCCACCGTCCCCGGATTCCGGCAGAAAGGTTTTCCCCTCCCCGATATATCCGTTCAGATAGTCGCAGAGCATCCGCAGCAGCAGTCCGTAGTCCCGCATTGCGTCCCCTCCTTCATTCCGCCGTAATGACGATCCCGTTCAACAGCCCTATGCCCGTTTCCGCCGCCGTTCCGGTGATCCGCCAGCAGGCCTTCCCGTCAGGCACGGCAGCTTCCCCGGCCGTCACCAGATCCCCGGGAGAAATTTCCGCCTCCCCCGGAGATACCGGATTTCCGTCGGCATCAGACAGCCTTGCAAAGTGACTCCGGATCCGCAGGGTCAGCCGGTTTCTGCCGTTTCCGTTCCCGTCCGCTCCCTTCACCATCTCCGCCGCAGCCCCCCAGCAGGCAAACCGCTTCCATTTGGGGGCATACCCTGCCGAAAAGCTGCCGGTTCTGTGAAAAATCGTCCAGATTTCCGTTTCCATATGCTCTCCTCCGTCAGATCCAGCCCCCGGCCAGTCCCGCCTGCCGCAGATAGCCAAGCGCCCCGGCAGAAACCGGCATACCGCCCGTCCGCACCACAGTCCGGTGCAGCTCAGTCCTGCTGTTCCCGGCAGATTCCGCCGCCACAGGTCTGTCCAGTCCGGATTCCAGCTGGGCACAGACCGCCATCTTCACAGCCGTCATGTCCGCCCCGTCCAGATCCCCCGGAACACGGGGATACAGCAGAGCCAGAATGGTCTCCTCAGCCCGGCGTATCCCACCGTCAAACAGGGGCAGGGGCAGTGTTCCGCCATAAGAGGACGTATAAAACATGTAGTCCACCAGCATGGCATCTTACCCCAGATAGCGCACTGCCAGTTCGGGATACACCGCCTTGAATCCGTACAGCACATCCATGGACAGCATCTCCTTCTTGTAGCGGATGTCGTATCCTCTGACCACGCGGAGGGAGATGCCGTTGTAGGTGGTCACATAGGATTCCACCCCGGCAGGAGCGGACAGAGGACGGGTCACAAAGGCAAAGGCATGGGGATGGAACACCAGGTTGGCGTCGTGGGAGGGAATGATGGTCACGGTGTCGCCCTCACTGCCGGTAAAGATTCTGTCCAGAAGCACATCCAGAGAAGAACCGAAGGCGATGTTGTCTTCCATCACAAGGTAATTTTCCCCGCCGATCTGCAGGATATCCCCTCTCACAATCCCCTTCATATTGATGCTTTCGGATGCCTTCAGTGTCAGGAACACCCTGGACGCATCATTGTCCCGGATTGTCTCCACAGTAAGGGTCACACCGGCAGCAATCGCCTCCGCAGCGGAACCGGCAGTATGGTGCATGACGCTCTGGCTCATGTAGTTTTCCATACCGAAAATCTGTCCCACGGAACCGGTACGCAGCGCAGTGGTATCCCCGCACACCGCCGCATTGACCACAGCAGGAACCTGCTTCAGCCTGGAAGTAGCCAGCGGGCTCCATACCCCCACACGTCTGTCGGTAGGCACCCTTGCCACATCCAGCGCATATGCGGCAGCGGCCAGGTCATCCAGCCCATCCGGTGCTTCTCCGGGAGTACCGACCGTCTGCCATACATCCCTGTACAGCTGCAGCCCGTCACGGTTGATCTTTTCCGCCAGAGCCGCCGCTGCCGGTTCGATAAAGACTCTGCGGATGGTTTCCTCGTCGCAGGATTCCCAGGCATTGATGGCCGCATCCACGGTAGCCAGCTTGTCCAGCTTCACTTCCACGGTGTCCTCTGCCAGATCCTGTGTTTCAATCCCCTCCACAAGGTCGAAATCCTTTGCTTCCAGCTTCACCGGACGGCGGATCAGCACAGAATCCCCCTGACAGGCCGTCATAGCCTCCCCGGCATCTCTGTAAATCAGCCCCGGGAATACCAGATTGTCCATCAGTCGGGGCAGTGTTTCTCTTGCAATCTGCTTTACGGAAATAATGTTGTTGCTCATAAAATTTTTCCTTTCCTGATTTTGTTGAAATGATCCTTTGTTTTTTCTGCCTGCTTTTTACTTTTTTCCCATGACCATGGCATAATACTCCCTGTCGGACATGCCGTTCGGGTCACGCCTTGCCGCACCGTGGGTACCGCCGCTGGAGTGTTCGCCGCCGGGCTGGGGCATGTGGATGCCGAAGAGATACGGATCGGATGCCATCAGCGCTCTCACGGATTCCTCCACGCCGGTGACCCCGTTTTCGTCTGCCTCCACCCCGGAGAGATCCAGGGCCTTTGCCGCCAGCGCGGGGTTTTTCGCCCCCATTCTCGCCAGCATATAGCGCACCTCCCCGTCAATCCGCACCTGTCTGAGCTGTGCCGCATGTTCTGCCTTCAGCCGTTCTGTCTCATCCGGTACCGTATCCGCCGTTTCCGTTATCACAGTGCCGCTCACCGGATTCTGTACGGTTTCGTCCATTCTGTTTCACCTCCTTTCACTGCAGATTCATCTGTCATCCCTGTACCAGCGGCGCCGGAACTGTTCGGGATCCATCAGCCCCGCTTCCACTTCCCGCAGATCCCTTGCCCGTTCGGATTCGCTGTCGATGAAGTAGCTGTCATCGAAGGAAATGCGGATATCCGATGCAAAGAATCCCTTGCCCAGCATATGCACCGCCAGCCACAGCATCGGCCGGATCACGCCGCACAGGTACGCAGTGACATTCTGGCTGTGCTTGGCGCAGTTCTGCCGCATATCCTGCCGTTCCCCGGTGTACTGGGTAGCGGTAAGATGGGCTTTTCCCTGTACCCCGGTGAACAGATAGTGTCTCGTCCCCAGCCCGCAGCGGAAGGCCAGATAGTCCAGCTGACACTGTACAGCATCGCTGTTTTCCCTGGTGCGCAGGGAAGGGTTGTGTTCCTCAATCAGAGGATTGTCCGCCAGATCGGTGTCCCCAATGGTCATGAACAGCTGCTGCGCCACGTCGTCCGGGGAGTACAGGTTGCCCGCATCGTCCCGCTGGATCAGGGACTGGTTGATGAAAACCTTCTTGCCCCCCAGCCGCAGATCCCGGCAGAAATTGTTGAAGGCCAGATCCACTCCCCGCAGACAGTCCAGCGCATCCCCATAAATCGACTGCCCCATCCCGCCGGCGCCGTCTGCCGTGTTCTGGATGTTGGGCGTCAGAATGGCAAAGAAGGGATACGGACAGCCGGTGCGGATTTCCCTGGCAGGCATATCCGGCAGATGTACCTCCATCAGCTTCCCGTTTTCCCGGCAGAAATACCGGTTGTGAATGGTGTACCCGTCCGCCTGCCGCAGATGGACTTCCAGATAGTCGTAGTCCTTTCCCCGCAGGGTGATCCGGGATACAAAGGCCGCCTCAGTGATCCGTCCGCCTTCCACGGAAACAGGTACAATCTGGGAAGCATCCACAAAGTCAAACCAGATCCGCACCGGATGCCCTTCTTCACTCCATCCATGGATGTTCCGCCCGTATCCACCGCCGCAGATCCCGTCCGGCAGCAGTTCCCTGAGCAGCGCCGTACCTTCTCTGTCCTCTTCCTGCCGTTCTTCCGCCGGTTCCGTTTCCTGTGCCGGCCATGCATTCTGCCGTCTCCGTTCCTCCATCCACTCGGTTCTGGAAATCCCGTCCACCCGCAGCAGACAGGCCCCTGTTCCGGCCGCAAAGGTTTTTTCCACCAGATAATTGCTTCTCCGCCAGAAATCCCCGTCCCGGAACACCTTTCCGACCCAGTCCTCCGCCGCCGTGTCTCCCAGCCGCACATAGGTCTTGTCGTTCAGCAGCAGCGCCGCCCAGTCCTCACAGACCTTCTTGGCCATCCGCATCCCGTACAGTTTCCGTCTCACCGGGTGTCCGAAGGCCGCGTTTTCCAGATAGGTGTGGAACCCATCCACTTCCCCCCGCCACCAGTCCTCCCAGACCCCGATCCTCTCATACATCCCCGGATCCACCGCACACCCGTAGGCCTCCGTGATCCGGTCCATCAGATCCTGCTCGATCATGATTGTTCTGCTCCTTCCACTTCTTATTTCTTACCTCATACTTCTTACTTTGTCAGACCTTCCCCATATACCGCTCCACCGCATACTCAAAGGCGTCCAGTACGTCGATATCCGAAGTAAAGTCATCCTTCCGTCTGTCCTCTCCTTCCATCCACACCGCCTGCGCCAGCCCTTCCGCCAGCCGGGGACAGGCATCCGTAATGCGGAACCGTCCGCTGTTCATCAGCCCCAGCACAAAGGTGATCCGGTCCAGAATCGGCCGCTTGGCACAGTCCCGCACCTGCATTTCCTCTCCCGTCAGCGCACGCCGCAGCCCACTGATCAGATACTGTGCCTCACTGTCGCAGAAGACATACCGGATCCCCACCCCCGGCACCAGTTTCCGCACCGTCCGGCAGAACTGCAGAAATTCCCTGTGAATCCGTCCCGGGTCGATCTCCCCCTTGTCCCCGGCAATGGCATGATCCGCCAGCGCCGCAATACCTCCCTGTACCGGAAACCCCACCGCCACGAATGTGGTTTTGGATCGGTTCCCGCCGAAGTCCACGCCGATGTTGATGTGCCGCAGCGGGGGAATGGCTCCGGCAGATATAGTAAACGCCGCCCGGTCGTCCGCAAAGATCCGGTAAATCAGCCCCTCCGCCGCACACCGCTGTCCCAGAATGTCTCTGCGGTACCAGACGGAGTTCCCGTCGTACTGGGCAAGAATCTCCGCCAGCCGTTCTTCCGTGATCACCGGATTGTCCCGGATGGTGAAGTGGCCGTAGTTGTAGAAGTTCTCCCCCGGATCAGCGGCATATCTGTCCAGATAGTCCCGGTAGATGGGAGCCCCCGGTGCCGAAGGATTCAGATCCCAGAAGACCTTCCGGTTCTGCGCCGCCAGCTGCCGGTTGAAGGCTTCCTTGATAAAGGAATCGTGGTGGTTGTTGATTTCCGTGGCGATCCACATGCCGTAGGAATTCCCTCGAATCCGCTTGTAGGCGTCAGAATTCCGTCCCCCGGCAAAGATCACCACCCGTTCCCCCACCCGGGTCTGCACAAACAGACATTCGTTGTCCCGGAACCTTCCCCAGCGGCACCGCCCCGCAAAGAGCCGTTCCAGCCCCAGTCCGTTGCAGTCCCCGATGTTCAGCTTGGCGTTGGCAATGGTGGCTCCCGTGGCCAGATGGATTCGGTCGGGACTGTTTTCCAGACAGGCGGCAAACACAAACACATTGTCTACCGTCTTCCCGGCCCGCACCGCCCCTTCCGCCACGTTCATCACACAGTCCATGGCCCGCCGCATATACGCCCGGTGCTTTTCCCCGAAACAGTAGCTGCTCAGCCTCCCTCACCCGGCCTTTCCATCCCCTCTCCTCCGGCCGCCTTCTCCGGTATTCTTCCGGCCCGTACAGCCCCGCCGAATATCTCCTGCCGCAGTGCCAGAATCTCCCGTTCCCCTGCCGTATCCGTCCCCGCTGCACTGTCCTGCTCCTTGCACAGTTCAAAATACAGCTTCATGGCCGGTATGCTCCCGCCCTTTGTCAGCTCCAGCAGGGATGCCCATACCCAGGGCGCACACATCTCCGCCATCGCCTTTGACAGACGCACCAGCTCCTCCGGCATCCCGCCTTCCCTGAGCCAGGCTTCCCAGGTCTCCCCGTCAATCCCCAGCCTGTCCCGCAGTTCCGTCAGACTGTCTCCGCCGCCGAATCCGGTATCCAGCATCTGCCGCAGAACTTCCTTCTGCTTGTCCGCATCCAATACGCAATCCTCTCCTTTCCGCTGGTTTTCCACAAAGAACATTTGTTTTCCCTTACATGAATAGTATAGCACAAAACATCCGTTCTGTCGTCCGCAATTTTTCCGCGTTTTTTCCATTTTTTCAAAGCACCGGAATTCCAAGGAAATATATAGCAAAACGCCCCCTGAAAAATGCACCCGTTCACGAACATTCCACAAACATTCCACACTTTGTACACATCTCGGAAACCGCAAAAAAACTGCCGGAACCGGTATTGCAACCAGGCCCGACAGTATTCCCGTTATCGTGTCCGTCCGAACAGTGCCACAGTAAAATGATGTATTGCCCGTCTCCTGAGCTTATACAGAGATGATTTCTCCCGGGACATCATCTCACACATTTCGTCCACCGAGCAGCCATCCGCAATCCACAGCAAAATTTGTCTTTCCTCTTCCGGAAGTATATTCAGAGCGTGCCGGATCCAACAGGCCTGTTCCTCCAGACTCACCCTTTTCTCCGCCGACAGGTCTGTACAGTACAGGGAACTTTCAATACAATCCAGCTTCCCCAGCCATTCCATCGCTTTCACATAGGAAGAATGAACCGTAAATTTCATATTCGATACAGCAGGCGATCTTCCTCCCATCTCCCCATCACCATCCCTTCCGTGTCATCCCGACAGCCAGTTCTCTCTCCCGGTACCGCCCGACCTGCCGCGCCCCCAGCACCCGGAACCCATCCCGATTCCCGCACCCGAATTCCGCCGCAGCAATCACCGCCGCCCGGTTTACACATTCCCTGCACCAGAACCCGCCGCCGATCCGGTAACAGAAGTCCCCTTCCAGCACCTCATCCCCGCATCTCCGGCAGTTCCCCACAATTCTCGTTCTCGTATTACGCCTCACTTTCTTTCGTTCCATCCCACAAACAAGAACATCTGTTTCTTATTTAACAGTATATCACAAGAACATGCGTTTGTCAACTATGAATTTTTGGGGATTTTCAAGGGGGGGAAGGGGGGTTTTGCTTCTGCTTACAGCGGGTTGATTTTTTCTATGCCCATAGAGGGGGTGTCCTTCCGGACGGGACTCAGAGGATAGGGGAGGAGGGAGATTGACTTCAGGTGCCAGTCATCCCTCCTCCCCTACCCTCCGAGACCTCCCACCCCTCCTCCCTTAACTGGGCTGGTTTGGGCTTGTAG
>JAFQGY010000272.1 GCA_017415325.1 Clostridia bacterium | reverse complement strand
GGCGTGGAAGTTGTGAGAAAGTAAGAAGTAAGAAATCAGAGATAAGAAGTATATGCCCTCGGTTTTTCCGGGGGTATTGCTTCCTACGGGGGAGAACGATGAACAGACAGGTACTGTTGTATGTTTTACTGGGGATAGCCCTTGTGATCACCGTGATCCGGGCAGTTTCTGAGGGGGATCTGATGCTGCTTGTGTACAATATTCTGCTTTCGGTATGTATCGTGATCAGCCGTGGGAAGAACACCAGACTGTAACAACCAGGAGGAAAATATGGTGTATTATGATAACGGCACCATCCGCATCCGGAACATGGAACCGGCAGATGCACAGATCATCACCGACGGCGAAATTGCTCAGGGATGGGTCAATGCCACTACGGAAAAATATGAAATGCGCCTGCAGGATCAGCGGGAGGGCAGAGCGGTTGCACTGACAGCGGAATACTGCGGCGATGTGGCCGGGTATGTCAATGTGTATCCCGATTCAAAGTGGGGCGCATTCGGCGGAAAAGGACTGCCGGAGATTGTGGATTTCGGTGTACTGGAAAAATACCGGCGGCATGGGATCGGCACAGCCCTGATGGATGCGGCGGAAAAGATCGCATCGGAATATGCGGACACGGTGTATCTGGGGGAAGGACTCCATTCCGGGTACAGCAGCGCCCAGAGGATGTATGTGAAACGGGGGTACATCCCCGACGGCAGCGGTGTATGGTACGGCACATCGGTGTGTGAACCCTACAGCAGATGCTGCAACGATGACGGGCTGATCCTGTATCTGTCCAAAAAATTACGGTAAAACAGTAAAAAGCGGCATCCGTACAAAATAACGGGTACCGCTTTTTCATTTCTTACTTCTTACCTCTTACTTCTTATCTCTTCTTCGTGCATCTGTTTCAGCTGTGCCACCGCATGGGCCGCAATTTTTTCCGCCGTGTCTTCGTGACAGCAGGAGTTGTACTTGCTCACCCTTGCCTCATAGGCACCGCCCCGGATGGCGATTTTGGTGGGAATATACCCGATGCATCCGTTGGCCAGCTCGAATACCAGCGTGTTTTCATAGGGAGAGCCTTCTCGGATCCATTCTCCCGTAGCGGTGAACACTTCCGCCGGGATCCCCACAATGGCCCAGGGCCCCAGCCGGATGGTCTGCACTTCCAGAGGAATGGTGTCTTCCAGTTCCTCGTCCGATTCCATGTACTCTTCCGCATAGGCCTGGTCGGAAATGCTGGATTTCTCCCGGTCCGCCAGAATTGCCTTTGCCCATGCCACATGCTCCGGCGTCTTTGCCCGTCTTTCCGCTGTATATACGGAAGAAACGGATGCTACATAGGGATCGGCGGTGTCCGCAGTCAGTGTGGGATGCAGAGCCAGTACATCCTCCGCCAGTCCCCGGCCGATGGTTTCCGGAAGAATGGTGTCGGATTCGGTCAGGAAGGTATTGGTGCGGTGGATGAAATCGTGGAAATTGATGTCCCCGGCCGTGCCGTTGAAGAACAGCACCTTCACGTCCGCTCCGCATTCTGCCTGTACCGCCCGGCGCATGTATCCGGGAAAGTCGGCGCAGAACATGTTGTCATGGCTGCCGTGACAGTCCGGGTGGTTGGCGTAGTTCACAAAGAATGCCCGGGGCTTTCCGTCCGCACCGTCGAACCGCATCAGATGGAAGGCATGATCCACCCCGCCGGCGGTTCCCACAGCGCCTTCTCTGTTATAGCCTGCATTGGTTTTCACACTGCCGTCCTGCATGAGAATATCCCTGTTGAAGCCGAACCGCTTTTCTTCCATCCGGGCAGCGCCGAGGGTGCATTCCTCTCTGGCGTTCCAGGCGGCAATCCCGGCTTCAATGGCCCGTTCATGGGTGTAGGCAGCCACAGCCAGATCCGGCGGGCAGTAGAAAATGGGCAGATCCACGGCGGGCCCGGTATGGGTATGGGTGGCGGCCACCAGAATATGATGGACAGGCACACCGGTCTTTTCCGAAATCCGGGTACGGACTTTGGTGACGCCCGGCTCCCGCAGTTCCAGCATATCCAGGGAAAGCAGAATCACGGATACCTCTCCCGCTGTGACGGCAGCAGCATTGGCAAAAAGTCCTCCGTTGGATGTTTTTGCTTCATATCCTTTGAAATTCCCCGGCATCTGTGTACCGAGAGGCGGTGTGAATTCAATCTGTGCAAATCCGGCAAGCATACCATACCTCCTGATGATGTGTTTTTTATTCCATTATACAGTATTTTCCGCCGAATACAATAGGATGAGGGAAAATTTCGGAAAATTTCTGTGCAGAATTATTTCCCGGTCATACTCTTGACAAGAACTGGAAACTGTGGTATAATGCACCCTGAAGACAAGGGAGTAATCGGCGGAAATCCGCAATAAAACCAACACACGGGCGCATACAGTATGGCTCTGGTTTTATTTGAAATGATGAGACTTATCTGTGAATGGTGCAGAAAAGTCTCTTTTTTCGTCTTTGCTCCGAAAATTCAATCCCTGTTGCAGAAAGGAAATGCTATGAAGGAATACCTGCAGTCCTCTGAAGATGTGCTGTCGGCGCTGTCTGCCACCGAAAACGGTCTGAGCAGTGCAGAAGCACAGTCCCGGCTGGAAAAGAACGGGAAGAACAAGCTGGTGGAAGGAAAAAAGATTCCCATGATCGTACGGTTCTTCCAGCAGTTCGCAGAACCCATGACCATCATCCTGCTGGTGGCCGCTGTGATCTCCGGGGTCATGGCCATTTTTGAAAACGAATTTCCGGCGGACGTAATCATCATTATGGCCGTTGTAGTCATCAATGCTGTCCTCGGCGTACTCCAGGAAAGCAAGGCCGAAAAAGCCATCGCCGCCCTGCAGGAAATCGCCGCCGCCACATCAAAGGTCATCCGTGACGGACACCAGCAGACCATCCGCAGCGAAGACCTGGTGGTGGGCGATATCATCGTTCTGGAAGCCGGTGACGCTGTGCCTGCCGATGCCCGTATCCTGACCTGCGCCAGCATGAAGATCGAAGAAGCCGCCCTGACCGGGGAATCCGTGCCTGTTACCAAGCGGGACGACGCCCTGACTCCCGGGGAAAACGGGGATGTTTCTCTGGGCGACCGGAAGAACATGGTCTTCATGGGTTCCACCGTG
>JAFQGY010000271.1 GCA_017415325.1 Clostridia bacterium | reverse complement strand
CTAGCTCTATAAGCCATGTAACTTCCGTCAGCGAATTGCACTCTGTCAAGCCTGGATGAGAGGGGGAGGGGTGGGAGGTCTCGGAGGGTAGGGGAGGGGGAGACGGAGCGGCGTTTGAGCACCGACTTCTCCCCCTCTCCTATCCTCTGAGTCCCGTCCGGAAGGACACCCCCTCTATGGTCATAGAGAATACCCCACCGCTGTAAGCAAAAGCAAAACATAAACCAACTCCCCCAAAAGCCAAACTAAAAAAATCGTGCACCCCAAAAAGGACACACGATTTTCTATAAAAACCAAATATTACTGTCTGCTCTTGAGCAGCTTCTCCGCACAGGCCAGCTTCACGCAGGAGCAGAGAATCTCAATCGCAGTCTTCAGCTCGCTCATTTCCGGATACGTAGGCGCAATCCGCAGGTTTGCATCGGCAGGATCACGGCTGTAGGGATAGGTAGACCCGGCGGTGGTCAGCGTCACACCCACAGAGCGGGCGATCTGGTATACCCGGCGGGCGCAGCCGTCCATGACGTTCAGGCTCAGGAAATAGCCGCCTCTGGGCTTGGTCCAGTCTGCGATGCCCAGACCACCAAGATTCTTTTCAAAGGCGTGTTCCACCGCTTCAAACTTGGGACGGAGGATGGCGGCGTGCTTCTTCATATGTTCCCGGATCCCATCGGCGTTCTTGAAGAATTTCACATGACGCATCTGGTTGATCTTGTCGAAGCCGATGGTCTGGGTGGCCAGGATGGGACGGATCTGTTCCAGGTTCTTTTCGCTGGCGGCCATCATGGCAAGCCCGGAGCCGGGGAAGGTGATCTTGGAGGTGGAGGCGAAATAGAAGATGTTGTCTTCGTTGCCGTAGGTCTTGGCCAGTTCGAAGATGTTGGCCAGCTTCACTTCTTCGTCATACAGTTCATGTACGGCGTAGGCGTTGTCCCAGAAGATCCGGAAGTCGGGGGCGGCGGGCTTCATCATGGCGATCTTTTCCACGGTTTCGTCGGTATAGGTATAGCCGCAGGGGTTGGAGAACTTCGGCACGCACCAGATCCCCTTGACGGAGGGGTCAGAGCAGGCGATGTCGTACACGGCTTCCATGTCGGGTCCTTCGGGCGTCATCTTCACCGGCACCATTTCGATCCCCAGGGTGCGGCAGATGGTGAAGTGGCGGTCATATCCGGGAGCGGGGCAGATGAACTTGATTCTCCCCTGACGGCTCCAGGGTTCATACCCGCCGGCCACACCGAAGAGCATGCACCGCAGGATGGTATCGTACATCACGTTCAGGGAGGAGTTCCCCAGAATCAGGATCTGGTTTGCGGGAATGCCGTACAGATCGCTGAACAGTCTCTTGGTTTCCGGCAGCCCGTCCAGAATCCCGTAGTTCCGGCAGTCCAGCCCGGATTCGGAGAAGCAGTCCCCTCTGTGGCTGATAACACCCAGCATATCCGAGGACAGATCCAGCTGCGCCTGGTTGGGCTTCCCTCTGGTCAGGTCCAGCGTCAGGTTCATCTCAGACCACTTATCCAGCTTGGCCTGCTCCTGCGCCACCACTTTCTTCAGTTCTTCGTTCGTGTATTCTGCGTACGGCTTATACATTTTTCTATTTCCTCCGAGTTGATAGGTCGTTTGTTTGGGGAGTAGTTACGTTTGGGGGATGCGGGACGCTTTTTGAAAAAAGCTTGGCAAAAACTTTAAACAAGGGTGCAATAAATATAGTTGGGTGCAGTAGTCACGGCGAGCGTTCGATTATACAGCAGTGGCGATCTTCACAGCAGTGTGGCAACTGTTCGCGAGCTCCTGGGGGCCTCCTCCCCAGTCGCCACAGATCGTTTCCGACTGCATAGCATTTGTTTGGCTTCATTGTGCATTAGGTTAGTTTGGCTAACAGTTCTGTCAGCCGCTCTGCATCCCCGCACCCTATTTCTTACTTCTTATCTCTTATTTCTTATTTTTACTTCAGCAGTCCCGACAGGATTTTTTCTTCTGCTTCTTCTGCGGTGAGACCCAGGGTCATCAGTTTGTTGATCTGGTCTCCGGCGATTTTGCCGATGGCGGCTTCGTGTACCAGTCTGGCGTCAACCGAATTGGCGGCGATTTCCGGGATGGAGCGTACCTTTGCGTTGTCCATGATGATGGAGTCGCACTGGACATGGCCGAAGCAGTCCGCGTTGCCCACCATGCGGGGGTAGAACACCTGGGTGGAGTCGCCTTTTGCCACGGAACGGGAGTTGATTCTGGCTTTGGCGCCGGGGCCGTCCAGAACCACTTCGGTGTCGCTGGTCACTTCCTGCACGCCGTCAGTCATGAGCCGTTCCTGCAGGTTCACTTCCGCGCCGGCTTCGGCAATGATGGTGGTCTTTCTCACGGTGGAGTCGATGCCGCCGATCTGTACGGATTCCAGTTCCAGCACGGAGCCTTCTCCCAGTCTGGCGGTCATGGTGGGGTTCATGATCCTTTCGCCTGTCCCCTTGCCTTCCCCGTAGTGCTTTTCGATATATTTAACCTTGGAATTTTTCCCGATGGCGAAGGCGTGGATCCCGTCGTGGGCGCTTCCTTCGTCCCCATCGTTGTGGATCCCGCAGCCGGCCACGATCATTACATCGCAGTCGTCCCCGATGAAGAAGTCGTTGTACACCATTTCCTTAATGCCCGTTTCGGTGATGAGCACGGGGATGTGTACGGACTGCTTCTTGGTGCCGGGGAGGATGGTGATATCGATGCCGGGTTTGTTTGTCTTCTGGGTGATGATGATATTCTTCGTGCTCTTTCTGCCGCCGGTCTTGCTGTTTTCCCGGATGTTGTAGGCACCCTGGGGCATTTCGTGCAGGTCGGCGATTTTGGCAAGAAGGTCTTTTCTGATGTCGTTTGATGCCATACCGGTTACACCTCCATCTTCTGACAGTTGCGTCTGCTGAAGCCGTCGATGGTGGGCAGGATTTCCTCGGGGGTACCTCTACCGGAGAGCTTGCCGTCGGCGATGAGCAGTACTTCGTCCGCCTGGCTGATGATCCGTTCCTGGTGGGAGATGATGATCAGGGTGGCGCCGGAGTTTTCGTGGATTTCCCGGAAGGTGCCGGTGAGGCGGTTGAAGCTCCACAGGTCGATGCCGGCTTCCGGTTCGTCAAAGATCATGACGGGGGCGTTTTTGGCAAGGATCGTGGCGATTTCAATGCGCTTGACTTCCCCGCCGGAGAGGGAGGTATCCACTTCTCTGGTCAGGTAATCGGCGGCGCACAGCCCCACTTTGGTGAGGTAATCGCAGGCTTCGGCGGTTTTCAGCTTCCGTCCCGCGGCGATGTTCAAAAGATCCTTGACGGTGAGACCCTTGAACCGGGGGGGCTGCTGGAATCCATAGGAAATCCCCGCTTTTGCCCGGTCGGTAACAGTATATTCGGTAATATCGGTGCCGTCAAAGAAAATCTTCCCGGCGTCGGGGGTGACAAGGCCCATAATCACCTTGGCAAGGGTAGTTTTCCCGCCGCCGTTGGGCCCGGTGATAACGATGTACTTCCCGTCGGGAATGGTGAGAGAGACACCGTCCAGGATTGCATCCCGTTTCCCGCCGTCCGTGGGAACATGGTATGATATATTTTCCAGTCGGAGCATAGTCTGACATCCTTTTCGCAGTTCTGACAGCATAATCCTGCATTTCGGAGAACGCAGAGCCGTCTATATTTCTATTATTATATAGCATTTGACGGAAAATTACAAGGTTATGCATGGAAATTCGCAGGGAGGATGCAAAAGATTTTTATGGCAGGTTGTACAATTTTCCCTTGCGGGGGGAAGGGGGGCTGGGGGGAGGCAGATTTTTTGTTTTGCCTACAGCGGTGGGGTGGGGGAGCGATTTTTTTAGGATATTGGATTTTTGTATTGCTTACAGCGGGATGGTTTTCTTGAAGATGTTTTAGAAGGGGATTTGGAATTTGCTTCTGCTTACAGCGGGTTTGTTTACTCGAAGACCTTCGAGGGGGTGTCCTTCCGGACGGGACTCAGAGGATAGGGAGGGGAGAGGTCGGTGCTCAAACGCCGCTCCGTCTCCCCTCCCTACCCTCCGAGACCTCCCACCCACCCCACTCATCCAGGCTCTGCGATTGTTTGGGTGCGACGCCGGGAGTTACAAGGCTGAAAGCGCTTGGCTGGGTGATTGCGCTGACTTAGAATCAGAGGTTTTGGAGCGTTAGAGGTTTACAGGACTATGAAAGTGCAAATTTTGAGTGATTTTCAGCATGTCTATAAAATAATTTTGAAAACCGCTGTCAACTAAACTGGATTTTTCTCAACCCTTCACCTATACAAAACTTTTCTCCCACCCTTCAACCTGTGTCAGAATATGGCTGCAAGCCCAAACCAGCCCAGTTAAGGGAGAAGGGGTGGGAGGTCTCGGAGGGTAGGGGAGGAGGGATGACTGGCACCTGAAGTCAATCTCCCTCCT
>JAFQGY010000270.1 GCA_017415325.1 Clostridia bacterium | reverse complement strand
GAATGGCACTTTCCGGAGAAGAGGGAGCATGTGGCCCGCCCAGATCAGTTCTGCACCAGCCCGGATCCGTCAGGTTGATCATCACATCTGTGCCTTCCACCCTGGAACCCAGATCGATGGTGATCTTGTCCAGCGCCGCCTTGCTGGCAGAATATCCCGCCTGTTCCGGCTGCCAGTGAATGCCGCTTGTGGTATTGACAACCCGGCCGAATCCTCTTTCCACCATTTTCGGCATGAAGTGGTTGCAGATCATGGCAGGAGCGATGGTATTGACGTTGAAGCTGGTGATATAATCGGAAACGGGGGTATTGAAGTATTCCGTACGATACCCCACCTGCAGTCCGGCGTTGTTCATCACAATATCCACCTGCATTCCGGCCGCATCAATTTCGTCAAGCATCTTCTGCACCTGATCCGGATCGGACAGTTCCGCAGCCACGACATATGCCTCCACACCAATTGCCAGTACTTCCGCAAGGATTTTTTCGGTATGCGCCTTATTACGACTGTGCAGAATCAGATTGCATCCCTGTTCCGCCAGGCATTTTGCCGCCAGATACCCGATTCCCCGGCTGGCCCCTGTGACAAGCGCCCATTTTCCTTTCACATTTAACATATTCTTTCTCCCTATTGCTATTTTTTGATATTTCTGTTATACTGATATTATCATACATCCGATACCGGATAAAGTCAAGTATCTTTTCCAAACAGGAGGTCAATCATGCGGGATCTTGCAGCTCTTTTGCATATTACCCTTCCGGAAACCGTGATCTGTTCCGTAACCCATGAAGAATCCGGGGCATTTCCGGGCTTTCCCCATCTGCCGTCGTTTGTCAGGGTCTGTTTTGAAAACCGCTGCGGAGAAGGCTCCCTGATCCACTCGGAACTCTGGCTGCCCGATCACTGGAACGGTATATTTGTGGGTACCGGCAACGGCAGGATGGCAGGTGGGATTGTCCACAGCAATATGGCCCCCTATGTGGCAGAAGGGTATGCCGCCGCCAACACGGATATGGGTACCTCCGGGTATCCGGAAAGGAATCTGCTGTACGCGGCTGTTCCGACAGATTTCGGATGGCGTTCCACGCAGCGGATGACAGAAGTCAGCAAGGAACTGATCCGTGTATATTACGGCAGAGAAGCGAAAAAATCCTACTTTATCGGTGCCTCCACCGGCGGAAATCAGGCGCTGCAGATGGCACAGCGGTTTCCGGAAGCCTACGATGGCATCCTGGCGGGCGTTCCTGCCAACAACCGGATTTTTCTGCATACCTATTTCATCTGGAATCATGTGCATCTCCGGAAGCCGGACGGACGTGTGTTCTTTTCCGATGACGAGATTCCCATGATTACAGCGGCGGCTGTGCGGTTCTTCCAGCTGCGGGGAGACGGCAGACCGGGAGACAATTTTATCACCAGACCCATACAGGACACAGACACCATCCACGCTTTTCTGGAATTCCTGCACACGGAGCATCCCTCTTTTTCGGAAGAACAGCTTGCCGCACTGGAAGCGGTGTACAGCGGCCCCGTGAATTCTGTTACCGGACGACGCATCTACAACGGTATGCCCATCGGTTCGGAAAAGTTCGGCTGCGGTATCCGGGATTGTCAGGCGCCGGAATGTCCCTTCTTTATGCCCTTCCGCTGGGTTTTCGGATGGGATTACAGTCCTTATGATTTTGATTTCGCGGCAGATCTGGACAAGGTCAGCTCCATGCTTTCCCCAGCCATGAATGCCAACAATGCGGATCTGACTGCCTTCCGGGATCACGGCGGGAAATTGCTGATGTACTCCGGAACAGCCGATCCCTGTGTCCCCTACCCGGATGCCTGGAGGTATATGGAACGGGTACAGGAAAAAGCGGGTGGATTTGCCACTGCCGCAGAATTCTGTCAGTACTATCTGCTGCCGGGCATGGATCATGGAGCAGGCGGGGACGGTGCTACCCATATGACCGGCGAAAAATATACTTCCCTGCTGGATGTTCTGCGGGACTGGCGGGAAAACGGAAATACACCGGAAACCATGCTGGCCGTACGGATGGAAAACGGCGGGAAGGTATGGACACGGACAGTGTATCCTCTGGGCTCTGCAGGCTTTCCCATAAAGGGACGACCGCCGGTCTGCGATGACTGGTATCTGGAAACCGTATAGCCTGCCGCATCCTTCCCCCATATCATGTTTCTGTCATGCACACCGGCAGGAACCGCTTATCGTTGTACCGTCGAAACACCTCCCAGACACCCCTGACCTTCCTATCAAGAAAGGAGAATACCATATGGAAAAATGGTTTACCAAAGCATACCGCCGGAATCTGGTGGACATGCACATTGAAGACTGGAGCGAAGAATTCCTGTCCAAATTTGATCCGCAGGACTACTGTGACAATCTGAAAAAAGCGCACATTCAGGCACCCATGCTGTATCTGCAGTCCCATGTAGGACACTGCTACTGGCCCACCGCATCCGGACATATGCACAGCGCACTGCGGGGCAAGGAAGACCTGATGAAGCAGCTGGTGGAACTGTGTCACGATGCCGGGATGCATCCTGTGGGATACTACAGCCTGATTTACAATACAGTAGAAGAAGACAAACATCCGGAATGGCGGCTCTGCACCGGGGATGACAAGCTGTCTGCCCGGCAGAGAGGCGGTCGCTACGGCCACTGCTGCCCCAGCAATCCCGCGTATGTGGCTTTTGTGAAGACCCAGATTCAGGAAATGGCGGAGTATTTCTCCCGGAACGGCAAATGCCTGCTGGACGGTATGTTCTATGACATGACCTTCTGGCCGGGGATCTGCCAGTGTGAGCACTGCGTTTCCCGGTATCTGCAGGAAACAGGGCGCACAGAACTGCCCGGCGGAAAACTGCCTGCCGTAAACTGGAACGATCCGCTGTGGCTGGAATTCCAGGATCTTCGGATCCGCTGGCTGGGGGAATTTGCGAAAATCGTTACCGAAGAAACCAGACGGTGCATTCCCGGGGTTTCCGTAGAACACAATTATGCCAACGCCGTGGCTGCCGACAATTCCCTTGCTGCCTCCACCGAACTGGTGAACGACTGGTGCGACTACACCGGCGGCGACCTGTACGGGGATCTGTACAACCATTCCTTCACGGCAAAATACTATTATGCCGTTACCAAAAATTCGCCCTTTGAATACATGACCTGCCGCTGTGACCGCTCCCTGTATGTCCACACCATCACCAAGACCGAAGAACATCTGGCTGTGGAAGTGCTCCTGACAGCGGCTCACCATGGCGCTTCCTTCATCATCGACGCCATCGACCCTGTGGGTACCATGGACGGACGGGTGTATGACAGAGTGGGCAAGGTCTTTGAACGGCAGATGCCCTACGAACCCTATTTCACCGGAGACATGGTCAGAGAAGTGGGGATTTACTACTCCACCGCCGGCCGGTTCAACAGCAGAAATCTTCCCTTTACCAATAAGACCGGTTCCATCGCCCTGACCCGCACCATGATCGAAGAAAACCTGCCTGCCGGGATCGTGGCCAATCCGCTGACCGGAGACATGAGCCGGTACAGGATGGTATTCGCACCCTATATTGCCGGGATCTCGGATCAGAACCGTGCGGATCTGGTGAGGTATGTGGAAGAGGGCGGCGTGCTGTACCTCTCCGGTGCGGAAGACACAAAGCTGCTGCAGATGCTTCTGGGCGCTGAAATGAAGGGTTATACAGAAGAATCTGCTGTGTACATGGCTCCCACTGCGGCAGGACAGAAGTATTTCGGTGAGTTCAATCCCGTCTTCCCTTTCCCGACAGAACAGAGTCTGCCCGTTCTGGAAATGCAGGATGCCACCGTTCTGGCTACCATGACCATGCCCTACACCAAACCCACCGAACGTCGCTTTGCTTCCATCCATTCCAACCCGCCGGGCATTCCCACCGATATTCCGGCACTGGTGGAAAAGAAGCTGGGCAAAGGGACTGTGATCTGGTGTGCCGCTCCTGTGGAAAATGATCCCCGACGTTCCCACAAAAAGCTGATTCTGGCACTGCTGGAAGGCCACATCGACAGAAATGCCCTGACCGTACGGACAACGGCACCCAGACAGGTGGAACTGGTCACCTTCAAGGACGGCGATACCACCCTGATCAGTGC
Source organism: Clostridia bacterium (assembly GCA_017415325.1). Lineage (GTDB taxonomy): Bacteria > Bacillota > Clostridia > Oscillospirales > CAG-272 > UMGS1696. The sequence goes on along the minus strand of JAFQGY010000270.1, from coordinate 1,689 downwards.
GGTTGACCTGCTCTGCACGGATGAACTTTTGACCGTGAATCCCTTTGCTGTGGAAATCCGCTGTGACAAGCCTGCCCATGTGGTACGGCTGGGGGGCCGTGACGGCGTGGATACCGAAATTCCTTTCACCTATACAGACGGGTATGTGCGCTTCACGGTGGAAAACCTGGTGATGTTCGATATGTACAAGATCGACTGATTTCCCGAAACCAAAACAAATGCACCCCATATCCCATGATGTGAGGTGCATTTTTCTATGCTTTTTCCAGTTTACCCTTTGTAATGCCGGTATTCCTCCACCGCTTCCAGCAGAGCTTCGGCATTTTCCAGCGGAACATCCACACCGATTTCCAGGTTCAGTCCCAGCCCGCCTTCCGGCAGATACAGAGCCTTTACACATTCGGCCACATGGTCATGAAGCTGCCTGGGGGTGGCAAAGGGGAACAGCTGTCTGTCCAGATCCAGATTGATCGGAATCTTTCCCTTGCAGATCCGCTCCAGATTGGCAAGCCCGTTTGCACGGATCTGGGGATTGATCATATCCACGCCGCATTCGGCAAGGTCCGGCATGATTTCCCAGATACAGCCGTCGGTATGCATATACACCAGTGTATCGGGATTTGCCGCATGCACCATGCCGTACAGCTTGCTGAAGCAGGGTTTCATGTATTTCCGCCACCGACGCGGGCCAATGGCGAGAGCGTTCTGCATACCAAGGTCATCCCCGAAATAAGCGATCTCCCCGAGATGCGGCAGGATCACTTCCATCTGGGCACAGTTGTACGCCAGCACCTTGTCCACCAGAATCTGGATCTCCTCATCTTCTTCCGCGAACATGGTCATGGCCAGCTCAAACCCGCACAGATCCAGCAGACGCAGATACATAAACCCATGGGGAAACCGTCCGGTTCTGTCGGCAGGAATCTGCAGAGTATGTACATCCTCTTCCGACTGCACCGGATGACCGGTTACGATGGCTTCCATACCTTCATGAATATTGGACCAGACACAGCCCCATTCATCCACATGTTCTCCCGTATGATAGGTGGATGCATATCCATACTGCTCGGGATTGTACTGGAATCCGCCGAAAAACTGCGGGAACCGGTCTGCGATTTTCTGGAATTTTTCTCCGTATTTCAGCCACACGGCAGGCAAAGCGGAAACACTGACAGGAATGGTTTCCGGATGCTCATACCGTATTGCTTTTGCCAGTAAACTTGCCATATTGCCTCCTCAGCCAAGTGTGATTTTTACCGACTGCACCATAGGCACCACAGGCCGTCCGGCATTGTCATAGATGGGATTTTCCGTGTGTTCTCTGTTGATGCCCATGAACATACTGCTTTCCATCCCGTCAATGGTGATGGTGGTGCCTTCCAGCGTAATGATGGCATGGATAGGATCGTTGTACACCACAGTGTTGCCCATGAGCCGGATTTCGTCACACAGTTCTTTCGGATAACAGTCATGCCGGATGCTTACCCAGTCATAGGAAGCGGAGTTCAGATCGAAATAGCAGACGTTATCCAGAATGCGGATAAAGTCCCTGTGATGATGCCCGTTGATGCACAGGATCACGCTGTGGGGACGTTTTTTATTGGCTTCGTTTATGATCCGTAGCACTTCTTCCCGGTTCTGCACACCGTCACAGCGTTCAAAGCTTTCGTGGCTGATGAGGATGCAGGG
>JAFQGY010000269.1 GCA_017415325.1 Clostridia bacterium | reverse complement strand
CCAAGTGGGGCGCACCCCTGACCGAAAAGGCGGAGGAAGACTACTGCGAAACTCTGGTCTCCACCCATGAGGACAGCTTCCGGCTGGAGAACTTCTTCGGCTTCCGGGGCCCCTGCGTGGTGTATCTGAGCCGGGTGATCGTCTCCCCCAAGGAGCGGGACATCTGCCTGCAGATCGGCCACACCGCTCCCTTTGCCCTCTACCTGAACGGCGAGGAACTGGCCAGCCGGGACTTCTGCGACTGCTGGACGGCAGAGAATGTCCATCTGGAGAATGTGCATCTGCGCAAAGGCGACAATCTGCTGGTGATGCGGCTGACGAGAGTCAATGACGATGCAAAATTCAACATCCACTTCTGCGCCGGCATGGTCTGCGACGCCCACATCACCGACCTTGCATCCAAAAATCCCTACAAATTTTGAGGAGGATCGACAATGGATTGGAAAATCGGACGCTCTGTAGGAAGAGACATTCTGGATGTGGCCTTCGTCCGGGATCTGAAAAAGAACGGGCTGGACAGTGTGGAGCTCTCCTTCCCTCAGGACAAGTATGACACCTATGACTACGCCGCCATCCGCAGCAACGCGGAAGAAGCAGGTGTGGAGATTTTCTCCTTCCATCTGCCTTTTGTGCCCTTTAGCCGGCTGGACCCTTCCGCTCCCGATGAAGCCCTGCGGCAGAGCACGGTGTCTGAGCAAAAGCGGATGATCGGATACGCCGCCACCGCCGGCGCCAAGGTAGCTGTCATCCATCCCAGCGGCGAACCCTACGAGGAGGATGAGCGGCCGGTGCGTATGGCGCAGGCCAAGCGCAGCCTTGCCGAGCTGTGCGCCTATGCGGAAAGCCTGGGTCTGCGCCTTGCTGTGGAGAATTTGCCCCGAACCTGCCTGGGCCGGGATTCCGCCGACATTCTGGAACTCATTTCCGCAGACGAGCGGCTGGTGGTCTGCTTTGACACCAACCATCTGCTCAGTGAAGATCCCATGGATTTCATCGAAAAGTGCGGCCACAAGATCGTGACCCTGCATGTTTCCGACTACGACTTCATCGACGAAAAGCACTGGTTCCCCATGGACGGCGGCATCGACTGGAAAGAACTGCTGTCCGTTCTGGAAGAAGTGAACTACACCGGCCGCTTCACCTACGAGACCCTGCCCGAAGGCAAGACCTACGACGATCTGGCGGCCAACTTCAACCGGCTTATGAGCCTGTAACCCATCCTGCTTCTGCAATCTCATTGGAGGTATACCATTATGTTAAGACACCGCCCTTGGATCCTGCTGGGTCAGGACATCAAAACCCAGTACGAACAGTGTGAAATGGAAGGCCGGGATGTGGCCCTGTACAAGCCCATTGTGGACGCGTTCTGTCAGCTGAACAACGACCAGCTCCGTCCTCTGGAAGATTCTCTGGAAGCTCTGTACAAAGTTATGGATGAAGCACCCATCAAAGCGGACTATCCCTTCTGCGAACCCTCCGACCTGGACGGAATCTTTGCCGCCTGCCCCGCCGAAAAGCCTGCTCTGCCCCCGGTACCCGAAAAGGATGCGCTGATGGCAAAGCTGAAGGCCGCATGGAACGGACGGATCGCCGGATGTCTGCTGGGCAAGCCTGTGGAAGGCTGGAGACGGCCGGGACTGTACAGGCTGCTGCAGGCCACCGACAACTTCCCCCTGAACCGGTATATCCGCTGGTCCGACTTCTCCGAAGAGCTGGTGAAGGAACTGGGCATCCGCAAGTCCCAGTGGGCCGACCTGCTCCGGGGGGAAGCCGACGAGGACGACGACACCAACTACACCACCTTTGCCCTGAAGCTCATCGAAGTATACGGCAGAGACTTCACCCCCGACCATGTGCTTGCCTGCTGGGCCAACTGGATCCCCATGAGCGCAACCTGCACCGCCGAACGGGTGGCATACCGCAACGCCGCCATGGGTCTTCTGCCTCCGGAAACCGCCACATACAAGAATCCCTACAGAGAATGGATCGGCGCCCAGATCCGCGGGGACTACTTCGGCTACATCAATCCGGGCGACCCGAAAACCGCCGCCGACATGGCATGGCGTGACGCTTCCATCTCCCATGTCAAAAACGGGATCTACGGGGAAATGTGGGTTGCCGCCATGCTGGCTGCCGCTGCCGTCACGGACGATCTGCAGACGGTCATCGACACAGGGCTTGCCTACATCCCCGCCGCCAGCCGCCTGAGACGGGATCTGGACGAAGTGATTGCCCTGCATAAGGAAGGCAAGGATGCGTACGAAGTGATGGAACACATCCACAGCCGCTACAACGAATTCTCCGCCAACGGCTGGTGCTACACCAACTCCAACGCCATGATCGTGCTGATGGCCCTGCTGTACGGCGAACGGGATTTCGGCAAGTCCGTATGTCTGGCCGTACACTGCGCCTTCGACACCGACTGCAACGGTGCAACGGTGGGCTCCATCGTGGGTATGCTCAACGGCACCGTACCGGAAGAATGGGTGGCTCCCTTCTGCGGAAAGCTGCGCACCAGCATCGAAGGCTACAACCATGTGGACGCAGACTATATGGCAGAAATCACCTACCGGCATATCACAAAGTAAAGGATCACGCCCATGAAACTGACACAGATCGGAAAAATGGCCTACGGCGCGCAGGACGGTGCCATCTGGGGGGATTTTGCCTTCCGGTTCAATGCCAACGGAGACTGCCGGGTATTTGACGCCCGTCCGCTGGACAACGCTGCGGAAGACACTCCGGTGGAGCTGCCCCTGCTTGCCTCCTTTGCCGTAAATCCCGCCGAACCGCTGGTGCCCCATTTCAACGCCGTGGTGTTCGGGACGGAATACTTTGCCGAAGGGGACGAATTTCCGCTGCTGTATGCCAATATCTACAACAACTACGCCAAAGCGGAAGACCGGCTGGAAGGCACCTGCTGCGTATACCGCCTGACCCGCGAAGATCTGCAGTTCTCCATGGAGCTGGTGCAGGTGATCCGCATCGGTTTTACCAAAGATCCCCTGTGGATTTCCGAAGGAGACAAGCCGGATGTGCGTCCCTACGGCAATTTCGTCATCGACCGGGACAAAAACCTGCTCCACGTTTTCACCATGCGGGATGCGGAACACAAGACCCGGTATTTCACCTTCCGTCTGCCGAAGCGGGACAAGGGGGAACTGTGCGAAGCCTGGGGTGTACCGGTGGTAACGCTGGAAAAGGAAGACATCCTGCAGTGGTTTGACACGGACTATCACCTGTTCATCCAGGGGGCCTGCTGTCACGGCGGTCTGGTGTACTCCTCCGAAGGGTTCAACAAAGACGTACCGCCCTCTCTCCGGGTGATCGACCCTGCCGCCGGTGTGCTGCTCCATGCGGTGAATCTGGTGGATCTGGGATACGAAGTGGAAGCGGAATGGATGGATTTCCGGGGTGGTGTATGCTATTACAGCGATGCCCACGGGAATATTTTCGCCGCTGACTTTGACGCATAAAAAAAGAGGAAGCCGTTTTCTCTGTAGATTCCACAGGGACAGCGGCTTCTGCTGTTATTTTACACGAGGACACTATGACCGAACATTTCACCATTCCTGCCCCGGGCGGGATCACGGACAGCACTGCGCTCGCAGACTTCCCTGTTCCTGCCGCTGGAATTCCCTTTTCCTTCACAGGCACCCTGACCGACGGACTGCTCACCACACTGTCCCCTTTCGGCACCCGCCCGTCCATTCCCCTGCAGGACGACGCCAACCGCCGTACCTATGCCCGACTGACGGAGGAACTGACCGCCTATTTTGCCGGAGAACTGACCGCTTTTTCCATCCCGCTGGCCACTGCCGGAACGGACTATCAGAAATCCGTCTGGGCAGCCCTGCGGCAGATTCCCTACGGCCAGTCCCGTACCTACGGAGAAGTGGCCGTGATGCTGGGATATGCACAGCCTGTGGCCGCAAGAGCGGTGGGGAACGCCTGCGGGAGAAACCCCATTCTGATTCTTACGCCCTGCCACAGAGTATTTGCCAAAGGCTCCATCGGCGGGTTTTCCGGTGCACCGGCGCTGAAACGGTGGCTCTGTGCCCTGGAACGGATTCCGGTGCCGAGGGAATGATTACTGCCCGATTGTTTCCGCCAGTACCTCCAGTGCCAGAGCGATTCCACGGTTGATCTGCGCCTGAGGCATGGCGGCCCGTCCTTCCGGGGCATTCTCTGCGGCCTGGGGAACATGGATAAATCCGGCGGGAACCTCAGCCATGTGCATCAGGCTGTAGAACAGATCGTTGCACACATATGTCCCAGCCGTAAAGGAGAGGGAAGCCGGAATCCCGCTTTCCTGCAGCCGGGTGACGATTGTTTCGGCCGGCAGCTTCGTCCGGTACGCATCGGGACCTGCGGGGGCACAGGGTGTCAGAATATCATACCGCTTTCCGCCGTTGTCTGCCGACCGGGCATACCGGGCATTGACGGCAAAGACCTCCGGCGTGATCTGCCCCCGTCCTGCCGCCATACCGAGACACAGGATCCCGTCGGGGCGTATCTCACGGATCTTCTGCGCCAGCACCTGACCGCACAGACCGAACACCACCGGAATCACGGCACGGCAGACAAGCGCTCCGGCAACGGTTTCCGGCAGAGAACGCAGTGCCGCCAGAGACGAGTTCACGGCATCCCCACCGAAGGGTTCAAAAGCGGTTACAAGAATTTTCATACGGGTTTCCTCCTGTCTGGGAAAGCTGTCTGAGAAAGCACACTACACAAAGGATCTGATTGACTATGGAAATCAAACACAAACGGCTGGACAGGGACACATGGTCCATCATCCGCCGGAAACGCTATACGGAACGCCCCCTTGACATCCCGGGGTTCTGCGGCACAGCGGCTTTGCTCCGGATTGACGAAGGCGGCGACACAGACTGGGACATTTTCGGCTGCAGGGTTCCCATTGCCCGCACCGGCATGGTCTGGCTGGAGCTGGTACCGGACGGGGAACATCTGGTAATCACCGCCATGCTGCATCCCCTTTCGGATGTACCGCCGGAACAGCACGGGTACGAAGTGGTGGAATGGTATCTGGATCTGACGGACGGAACATCCCGGGATCCCGACGGGGTTACGGTATTCCACGATCTGTTTCTGGATCTGATCTTCTCCGACGGATATGCACCCGTGGATCTGCCGCCGTACTTTGTCATCGACGACCGGGACGAACTGGACGCCGCCCTTGCCGAGGGAACCGTCACCCGGGAACAGTACGACCGCACTCTGGCCGCCGCCTCTGCTGCACAGAAGAAATATGCCAAGGATACCCCGTATCTGCGCCGGATCTGTTTTGCCGCACTGGGCCGTCTACTGCCATTGGTCTGAGCTGTATCTATTATAGCACATTCCGGTCTGTCCGGAAATACTTTCCGAAAAACCTTTTCCCGCAAAAATCCCGCCCCCCATTGACCACGCCCCGTTTTTATGCTATCATGAAGAAAATCATCCTTATAAGGAGTCGCTTATGACCACCATTCACGTGAAAGACTACGGCATCGTTCCGGAAACCGACTGTACCCTTGCCCTGTACCGGCTGTTCCGGCAGTTCACCAGAGATACGGAATTCGTTTTTGAAGATGCCGATTATTATTTTGCCCCCCACGAAGAAATGTACGCCGACTACCGGATCTCCAACTCCGACGTGATGCCGTACCGGGTGCTGGGGCTCTGGCTGAAGGATATGGAAAACATCCTCCTCACCGGAAACGGCGCCAGACTGTATTTTGCCGGACAGATGCAGCCGGTGACCATGGATGCCTGCCGCCATATCCGTATGCAGGATTTCGTCATCGACTGGAAAAAGCCCCTGGTGGCAGAAGGCACCGTTGTGGGCTTCGGGGAAGGATATGCCGACATGTATATCGATCCCGTCCTGTATCCCCACCGGTTCGTGGACGACTGGATCGAATTTGACACCGGGGCAGACCAGTGGTATCCCCTGAACCGCCAGAGCCAGATCCAGTTCGACGGCAACAACCGCTGCGTCACCCGTGCCTCCGGGGACAACTTTGTGCCGAAAGCCATAGAGTCCCTTGGTAATTCGGTTTACCGCATCCACTCGAACCACCCGGCGGCCACCAATCTGGGCAATGTGTTCGTTCTGCGGCACAACGCCAGAGTACACGCCGGGCTCTTCACCGAAAAGTGCGAGGATATCACCTTTGAAGACATCACCGTCTATTCCTGCGGCGGGCTCGGCTGTCTGGCCCAGTTCAATAAGGATCTGACCTACCGACGGGTTCATTTCGTGCCCAATACCAAAATCGGCCGGAAAGTGGCAAACGGCCGGGACGACGGGATGCACATCACCTGCAACAGCGGCACCGTCACCATCACCGAATGCACCTTCCTGGGTCTGATGGACGACCCCATCAATGTACACAGCTGCTGTGTCACCTCAAACGAAGCGGTAGATGAACGGACTCTGCGCTGTAAGTATCGCCATCCGCAGGCCTGTGGGTTCCACTGGTGGGCAGAAGCCGGGGACGAGATCACCTTCATCGAACGGAAACATATGTCCCAAATCGGCTCCGCAAAGGTAGTGTCCTACAGGCTGGAAGAAATGGAAACCTTCACCCTGACCTGTGATGCACCTCTGCCGGCTGAAATCCTGGCTCTGGCCGAAGCGGGAGAGGCCCTTGCGCTGGACAACTACAGCCACACCGCCGCCTTTGTCTGCACGAAAAACCGTTTCGGAAGCTGCCGGGCCAGAGGGATTCTGGTGTCCACGCCCCAGCCGGTACGGATTGTGGAAAACTACTTTGCTTCTTCCGGATGTGCGGTGCTGGTGGCCGGGGACTCCAACTACTGGTTTGAATCCGGCGAATGCCATGATGTGGAAATCACGGACAATGTGTTCACCGACGTATGCCTGTCCTCCATGTACCAGTTCTGCGACGGGATCATCAGCATCTGTCCCGTGGTGCCCGAACCGGACGTGAACCTGCCCTTCCACAAGCACATCCGTATCACCGGCAACACCTTCGACTCTCCCGACACCCCCGTTCTGTACGCCTACTCCACCGCCGACCTGACCTTCACCGGCAACCGGATCTTCCACAGTCCCTGTGCACCGAAATGGCATCCGGGCAGCTGGCGGGTGAGACTGGACCATGTGAAGGACGCTGTACTTGCCGACAATCTGTGGGTAGGGGACTTCGGCGGCCTGGATGAATATGTCCGGATGGATGGATGTGAAAACATTGACCTGCAGTCCTGGCTCTATCCGGATGGACAGCTGCAAAAACACTGACCTGCAGTGAGCGAAAGGAGAATATCCATGAAAATTCTCTCTGACAAGATTCTTTACACCGCCGGAGACAACGGATACTGCCACAACCGGATTCCGGGGATCGTCACCCTGCCGGACGGCGTCATGCTGACCTACTGGGAATGCCGTATGGGCAGAAACGACTGGTCGGTATCGGAAATCGGTATGCGGAAATCCACAGACGGAGGCAAAACCTGGACGCCTGAGCGGTACATCGCCTCCGGGGACGGCAAAAACACCGTGAACAACCCCGTGATGGCGGTATTCCCTTCCGGAAAGATCGTGTTTGTCTGGCTGGAAAACTACAAGCGCATTTTCTGTAAAACCAGTACAGACGCCGGGGAAACCTGGACGGAAAAGTGGGAAATCGGCGATGGATTTGAAGAATTCCGGCCGGTATATCCCTGGACAGTCGCCGCCACAGGCCCCGGACACGCCATGGTCACCTCATCAGGCAGGATTCTGGTACCGGTATGGCTGGCCAGCAACCCGGCCAATGTATTTGCCCATCATCCCAGCGTATGCGGTACCGTCTACAGCGACGACGAAGGGCTCACCTGGCACGCCGGGGAAATCCTGCCCACCGCCCCTCTGGAAACCGTGGATCCCAACGAATCCTGCCTTGCCGAAACCTCCAGAGGCATCCATATGAACACCCGCCATGTCTCCCCCATCCGCCGGAGACTGACCGCCCTTTCCCCCACCGGGATTGACGGCTGGCGTGACCTGCACTATGACGAAAACCTGCCGGATCCCATCTGCGCCGGTGGGATGTGCAGTGCGGGGGATGTGCTGTATGTGTCCAACTGCAATAGTGAGGATGGGCGGATCCACGTGACCCTCTCCCGTTCGGCGGATTTCGGCGGCAGCTGGGAAAAAATCGAGCTGAACGAAAGCGGCGGCTACAGCGATGTCTGCGTGAATCCGGTGACGGGGACGGCCTTTGTGGTATATGAATCCGAAAAGGAAACCCTGATCCGGCTGGCAGAAGTGGCGCTGGACTGACAGGCTCCTGAAAACAAAAAAGCCGGGGACGGAAAAATCCCTGGCTTTTCTTTGTGTTTATCGTTGTCATTCGGCAGCGGCTTCTGCTTCTGCGGCTTCCCGTTCAGCAGCGATTTCCGCTCTCTTTGCTTCCAGTTCGGCTTTGTATTCCTGATACTGTTCCTTCCCGATGGGAATCAGAATTTCCCCGGTCAGACCGTTCCATTCCACTTCGATTTCAAAATAGCCCATATCTGTGGTGGTGGTCACTTTGAAGCCTTCGGTCATTTCGGCCGTCAGGGAATCTTCATAGATGATGGTCACAGACATGTCTTTTTCGGTGAACTGGTAAAAGGGATCGTCCTCCCCTTCCCCCAGATAATGGGGCATGATGGCTGTGGGTTTCCCGCCGAATTCACTTTTCTTCAGAGAACCGCCGCAGCTTACCAGAGCAAGCAGAGTCAGTGCCGCCAGTGCGATACAGAGAATTTTCTTCATCTTCATGCCGATCAAACCCCGCTGTACGCCGCAAAGCCGCCGTCTACGGGAACCACGATACCGTTCACGAAGGCAGAGAACTTGTTGTCAGCCAGCCACAGCAGAGTGCCGTCCAGATCTTCCGGAACGCCGAAACGGTTCATGGGAGTATGCCCGAGGATCTTTTCGCTTCTGGGGCTCAGGGATCCGTCGGGGTTCAGCAGCAGGTTCCGGTTCTGTTCGGTCAGGAAGAAGCCGGGAGCGATGGCGTTGACACGGATGCCCACGGGAGCAAAGTGCACGGCCAGCCACTGGGTGAAGTTGGAAACAGCTGCCTTGGCACCGGAATATGCAGGGATTCTGGTGAGGGGACGGAAGCTGTTCATGGAAGACACGTTGATAATGGTGCCGCCGGTGGATGCCATATCTCTGGCAAATACCTGTGTGGGCAGCAGAGTGCCTAAGAAGTTCAGGTTGAATACGAAGCTGATGCCGTCGGGATCCAGGTCAAAGAAGGTCTTTACGCCTTCGATGGTGCCGTTTTCGTTCAGTTCAGCCACTTCTTCGGGGGTCAGGTTGTCACGGCTGGTGCTGCCCTTGGGGTTGTTCCCGCCGGCGCCGTTCAGCAGAATGTCCACAGGCCCCAGGGTATCTACGATGGTCTTCTGGGAAGCGATGATGGAGTTCTTGTCCAGCACGTTCATAGCTACGCCGATGGCGCATCCGCCTGCCGCATTGATTTCGTCGGCAACAGCCTTGGCAGCTTCTTCTCTCAGGTCACATACGGCCACCTTGGCACCCGCTGCAGCCAGAGTCTTGGAAAAACCGGAACACAGCACACCGCCGCCTCCGGTAACGACAGCAACCTTGCCGGTCAGATCAAAGGTAAGATTCATGATAGTTCTCCTGTTATTTGGTTTGTATTGCTTCAAAAATACGCTTCCGCAGGGTGAGCATGGTCTCCCCTTCCGGGATGGTTCTGCAGGTCACCGTACCGCCGAAGACTTCCTCCAGCAGTGCCAGCACCGTTTCCCGTCCCAGCAGCTCTTCCGCCTTCCACAGCGCCCGCAGATCGCACATGGCCTCCTGCATCAGCATTTCCCGGATGGACGGAATCGGTTTCCCGTCGGTTCCGGGGTATGCCAGATAGGTGGAACCGGGCATCTGCTTGTAGGCGCAGGGGTCGGAGAGGGGGTGGAAAAGTCCCACCGACATGCGGTCATAGTAATAGTTGTATCCCCAGTGCAGAAATCCCACAGCCCCGTAGCGATATAAAATCGTCCCCAGCACTCTTGTCCGGGCATGGGTATGGGGAATCATCCGGTTGGTAACCTTGCTGGGCCCGCCGGTATAATACAGCCAAAGGGGAATTTTTTCCGCTTTTTCCGGCTGCATCCGGTCACATCCGCAGGTATGGGCAAAGGCATCCGACACCCCGATTTCCGCCACGGGAGTCTGCACCGTCCGGTCGGCGGCATATTCGGCATAGTACACCGCATCCGCCAGCGGACAATCCCCGATATACGGTTCCACCAGCGCCTTGGCACGGCGGTAGTTATCCAGATGCTCCGGGGAAGGCTCGTCGGATATATGGAACACCCATCTGTCCCGGATGCCCAGTCTGTCGGAAAAGGCCGTCAGCGCTTCCAGATAGGCAGCAAGGAACGTGCGGTATGCTTCTCCGGCGGCGTCCGTTTCCCAGCCGAAAAGGCGTTTGTATCCCTCGGGGGTGTTTCCGTAAATGTTCGGTGCATGGGCGGCCCCCCACTGGGAAAAGAAATGGGCATGTTCAAAATACCGGATCCCGCAGTCCATTGCCAGACGCAGAAACCGTTCCAGCCGGGTGAAATCAAATGCATACCCATCATCGGTCACCGTAATGTCCACCAGCTGCACATCCATCCGTTCTTCCCCCACAGGGGTATCCAGAGGCGGGGTGAAGGCAGGGGTCAGCAGGGTGGTCATTCCGTGTCCGGCGGCTGCACGGAGCCAGTACGGCAGAATCTCCCAGAATCTGTCCGACCAGACTTCGATACCATAGATGTCCGCCAGGCAGTCACAGTGGAACCAGTTGGTGTAGTACACCGTGTTTTCCGCCAGAGGACAGGGCAGCACATGGAGGGTATAGGACAGTTCGGCAAGTGCTGTCCCGTCTGTCAGGGAGAGAATCCGCAGCGTCACGGGATAGTCCCCCGCCGGAATTCTTTCCCCCGCCGGATTCAGCGTGATCCACAGGGATGCCGTATTGCAGGCCGCCAGATTGACGGTCTGTTTTGTGTCCTTTTCCCGCCGGATCTGCCCGGCTGTTTCCACCGTGGGACAGGCCGGACGACTGTACAGCGGATCGGGATAGATCCCCGCTTCCGTCCCGGCATACCCGACAGGCCCTGCGTCTGCCATGGGATGCACAACGGGCACAAACCCGGTTCTGTACACCGCAATGGGCAATTCCGTTTCCGCCTGCACGCTTACCGGGAAAAACCTTGCAGTATCGCTCCGGAGGGCAAGCTGGAAGTGATGGGGCTCGTCGGCAAAGGCATATCCCGCAGAAACGGAGGGGATTTCGGCGGTTTCCGGAAAGAGTTTGGTCTGGGAGGATGTCACTCCCGCCAGCGTCAGTTTTGCCATGGTACCGCCTCCTTACAGAGAATACCTCAGTCTTCTACAGGGTAAGCGATGGTGGTCATCAGGGCCATTTCGGCAGCGCTGGTGTCCAGACGGGAGTACTGGCAGACGATGGGAGTGTTGGATTCCACCAGCACAGCGTAGGGAGTATCTCTCGGGATGGGCTGACCTTCGGCATTTCTCAGCTTGTCCATACGAACATGGTGGGTACGCATTGCGCCGCAGAAGGAGGAGAAATCGGTGCGGGCTTCTCTGTCTTCAAAGAACAGGGTCAGCTTGATGTCGGCGTCCACGTCGGAGGTGTTGATTACACAGATGGCTTCATGGCTGATGCTGCCGTTCTTGGAAACGGAGTTCAGGAAGGTATCGGGAATGAGCCAGACTTTCTTGCCGTATGCTTTCATGGTAGGTTTTCCTTTCTTATGTAGAGAAATGTATTTTTGATCGATTCTGCAGCCGCACCTGCACGGATACCGCTGCGGTACCATAGAGACAATGATACTATTCTATGGTAACACCAAAGCATGGTTTTTGTCAAGGGTTTTTGGGATTTTTCCCATAGAAATGCACTTCCTTTTCCTGCCGTTCATATTTTTACAAATGCCCTCTTTTTCTGCCGGCCGGTCTGTGATATACTGTTTTCAGAAAAAACCGGAAAATTTTTCGGATCTCCGAAACCGATCCCATAAAAATACGATATATACAGCAGAACCGGATTTTCCCATAAAAGGAGGATGTGCCATGCAGGATGAACAGATCGTATCGCTGTACTGGGACAGGGACCCTTGTGCCATCGCCGAAACCCAGACGAAATACGGCGCATATCTGACAAAAATTGCCATGAACATACTGTCCGACCGGCAGGACAGCGAGGAGAGCGTCAACGACACCTATCTGGCCGCCTGGAACTCCATGCCGCCCCAGAAGCCCTCCGCCCTGTCCGTATACCTGTCCCGGCTGACCAGACGGATTTCCATTGACATTTTCCGCCGCCGCAGTGCCCGGAAGCGGATGGGGAACCAGTACACCCTCTCCCTGTCCGAGCTGGACGAAGCCATTCCCGGCGGGCCCACACCGGAGGAAGAGATGGAAACGGCACAGCTGGCGGAAAGCATCAACCGCTTCCTGCGTACCCTGTCTGCCGAGGAACGGAACACCTTTCTGGGGCGGTACTACTACATGGATCCGCTGAAAGAGGTGGCGGCCTACTGCGGTATGGGGGAAGCCAGAGCCAAAAGTATGCTGTACCGGACGAGACAGAAGCTGAAAACCTGGCTGGAAAAGGAGGGATACACGGTATGAACGGAGAAAAACTGCTGGATGCGCTGTCTCTGGTGGAGGAGGATCTGCTGGAGGCGGTGTCGGTATTGCGGGAGAAAAAACGCCCGGGAATTCCGTGGATGCGGTATGCGTCTCTTGCGGCCTGTGTCTGTGTGCTGGCCGGGGGGATTCTTGTATGGCACAGGATGTATCCCGGTATGAGCGGGACGACGGAAACCATGGCCGGGGTGGTCACGGAAGCGGCACCGGAAGCCACAGGGGAAGAAGGTGCGCCGGAGACGGAAGCGGCTGTCCCTGACGGAGAGACCATGGCCGTTCCGGAGACGGAAGCCGCAGAGGACGTTACCTCAGAAGGCGCCCCACTGTACGGTGGAACAGTATTGCAGGAGATCTTTCCCGAAAATGTACAGTATATCTGTACGGATGGATATGCGGAAGGAGCAAAATACCCCATGGTATCTATCCTGCGCACTCCTGAAATGCTGGAAGAATACTACCAGGGAAATCGTGACCGTTATGACCTTGCGCCCCGGGAAACCGTGTATGCCGACAGCTCCATCGGCTTTGCAGACGCCATGGTACAGTACGATGCTGCCTGGTTTGCGGAGCATGATCTGCTGATGGTGGTACTGGAAGAGGGAAGCGGCTCCATCCGGCATGAGGTATATGCCATCACCGAAACGCCGGAAAAATGGAGCATCAACATCGCCTCCATCGAACCGGAAGTCTGCACCGCTGACATGGCCCAGTGGCACATTCTGATCGAAGTGGAAAAGGATCTGATCGATGTCACCGAACCCATCCCCATTGTGGTGGAATAGGAGGATTTATATGCGGAAACAGCATATTTGTATGACCATACTCCTTACCCTGTCCGTCCTTGTGCTGTTCGGATGCGGGAAGGGTGTGGAAACCCTGTATGTCACCGAACCCGGTGCAGATGCGGGGGTATCGGACACGGTGGATTACAGCATACTGGATGTATCCGGGGTCACGGCAGTGCGGCTTCACAGCGGATTCACCGGAGAAAAAGTATGGCTCACAGACCCGGAAGACATCCGAGCCATCACCGGTCTGGTGGTGCAGATCAAAGGGGACAGCCCGGAAAGCAGCAGGAGATACTACGGCTGGACGTATGGAATTGACCTGTACGACACGGAAAATCCCACGGAAGACAGCCAGTCCTTCTGGTCAGCCGGCATGACGTGGGGAACCTTTACCAGCAACATCCATTATGAAACGGTGAAAAACCACCGGTACAACACCCGCTACCGCATGACCGGGATCACCACAGAGGAAATCGACGCCGTATGCGAACGGTATTTTCCGCCGCTGCCCGAATGATACCTAGCCGATTGCAAAACTCCAGTAAAAGGGAAACGGGTCGCTTTTTGAAAAAAGCTCCGCAAAAACTTTTAAAATGGTTTTATCTGGATATAGTGACTGCAATTCCATGTGCCACTAAATATAGAAATTGCAAAACACTAGAAAT
>JAFQGY010000268.1 GCA_017415325.1 Clostridia bacterium | reverse complement strand
TCTCCCTCCTCCCCTATCCTCTGAGTCCCGTCCGGAAGGACACCCCCTCTATGGTCATAGAGATTACTATACCGCTGTAGGCAGAACAAAAGATCTCTCCTTCTATATCAAAAAAATCACCCCCACCGCTGTAAGCGAAAGAAAAGTAAATCGTCCCCCCCTCTCCCCCCAGATATGCCTGTTGACAAACCACCTCCGCAGGAGTATAATAATACGGTAATGCTGAATAAATAGTCAGGAGAACCACCCATGGAAAAGAAAGACCTGTCTGTGTACAGAGAAAAAATTGACGGAATTGATAAGGAACTGGTGCGGCTGTTTGCGGAACGGATGGAAGTGGCCAGAGGCATCGGGGAATATAAGAGAGAAATGGGCCTGCCGGTACTGGATGCGGCCAGAGAACGGGCCAAGCTGGCGGAAGTGGCAGACATGGCGCCGGAGAATATGCGGGACTATACCAAGGTGCTGTATTCCCTGCTGTTTGAGCTGTCCCGCTCCCACCAGCAGGCACTGCAGAATACGGAAAACGACCTGTTCCGGGACGTGAAGAACGCCATCGAAACCACCCCGCAGCTGTTCCCGGAGGACGCCATCGTGGCCTGTCAGGGCGTGGAAGGGGCATACTCCACCACCGCCGCCGAAAAGCTGTTCCGTACCCCCCGGATCATGTACTGCAAAACCTTTGAATCCGTGCTGAACGCCGTGGAAACAGGTCTCTGCCGGTATGGACTTCTGCCGGTGGAAAACTCTACTGCCGGGATCGTGGAAGGGGTATACAAGCTGCTGGAAAACCACAAATTCTATATTGTCCGTGCGGTGCGGGTGAAGGTGGACCACAATCTGCTGGCCAGAAAGGGCGCAAAGCTGGAAAACATAAAGGAAGTCATCTCCCATGAACAGGCCATCGGACAGTGTTCTGCGCTGCTGGAATCTATGGGCGTGAAGATTACCTACTGTGAAAACACGGCTGTGGCGGCAAGAATCGTGGCCGAATCCGGCAGAGACGATCTGGCAGCCCTGTCCTCCGCTTCCTGCGGTGCGCTGTACGGTCTGGACAATCTGAAATCCGCCGCCCAGAACGTGGGGAACAACTATACCCGGTTCATCTGCATCTCCCGGGATCTGGAAATCTACCCCGGCTCCGACAGAACCACCCTGATGCTGGAAACGGAAAACCGGCCGGGGGCACTGTACAAGCTGCTGGCCCGTTTCTATGCCAGAGGGATCAACCTGACCAGCCTGGTTTCCCGCCCCATCCCCGAAAAGGAATTTACCTTCCGGTTCTATTTTGATCTGGACACCAGCGTATATTCCGACAGCTTCGCCCAGCTGATGTGCGAAATGGACACGCTGTGCATGGCGTTCCGGTATATGGGAAGCTATAGAGAGATGATCTGACAGGGAGATAAGAAGTTAGAAGTAAGAGGTAAGAAATACATAAAACGCTGTTTCTCAGTGTGGGGACGGCGTTTTTTGTTGCATTTGTTACATTTCTGTTAAACTCCCGCAGTACCTCTTGTCAAACCTGCCGATTTATGTTATCGTAGAACCAAACAACATCTTCGGAGGTACTACCATGTCTACCATTTTCAATATTCTCGATTTCGGCGCAGTGCCGGACGATGCCACCGACTCCACTGCGGCCATTCAGGCGGCTCTGGACAAAGCGGGCGAGTGCATGGGTGAGGTCATCGTTCCCCCCGGCATTTACCGTACCGGCAGACTCACCATGCGTTCCCAGACCAAGCTTTCCGGGACGGCGGCATGGCTGTTCGGCGGCTACGGCGGCTCCATTTTCCGGCTGAACACGGCGGATACCGACTGCATGATCGACATTTCCGGCGCATTCGGCTGTCAGATTTCCGGTATGAATCTGGAAGGCTGCCGGACGGGGGAAGGGATCCACGGCGTGAAGCTGTACTGGCCCCAGTATAACGGCGGCGGCAGGGAAGACACCCCCACCATCGACGACTGCAAGATCGGCCATTTCACCGGCGACGGCGTGCATCTGGAACACATCTGGTGCTTCTCCGTCCGGCACAGCATGCTCTGCTTCAACGGCGGCGCAGGGCTGTACATCGACGGCTGGGACGGGTTCATCCTCGACAACTGGTTCTCCGCCAACCAGAAGGGCGGGATCCTGGGCGGCCCTGTCACCGCATCCGTCACCGCCACAGGCAACCGGGTGGAATGGAACCGTGTGGGGGGATTTGTGATTCCCGCCGGCAACACCATGAACATCACCGGCAACTATTTTGACAGAAGCGGCGGCCCGGCACTGAAACTGGGCTCTCCCACAGGGGCCATGGAATCCGTCACCATCACCGGAAACCTGATCAACCGCAGCGGCAAACCCGGCGCCGGTCTGGAAACGGAAGAAGAAAACTCCCATGTGCTGATGGAACACTGCACCAACGTGACCTTTACCGGAAACACCCTGCGCCACGGCAGAGACGACAACGGACAGGGCACATGGAGCCCGGACATCAGCATGGTGGTGAAGGACTGCGACTACT
Organism: Clostridia bacterium; assembly: GCA_017415325.1. GTDB lineage: Bacteria > Bacillota > Clostridia > Oscillospirales > CAG-272 > UMGS1696. The sequence goes on along the minus strand of JAFQGY010000268.1, from coordinate 7,606 downwards.
GCATTTTCGCCAACAACGCCCTGCATCACGGCGCCATGAAGGAAAACATCCGCTGGGACGGAAAGGGAAACTGCCGGTTTGACGGCAACCTGGGGGAACCGGTGGGGGAAAAGTAAGAGGTAAGAAGTTAGAAATAAGAAGTACGGCAGGGGAGAGTGCTGACAGCGGGACAGGCTCCGGAATCTCCTGCATACAAACAAGGCTTACAGAAGTTGGGGGGAACCATACTCTGTAAGCCTTATTTGTATTTCTGTAAGTCAGGATTCAGCGATTCCCAGATAGGTTTCGATCAGCTGGGAAAGGCCTGTTTCACCGGAGGAAAGCTTGGACTGGATGGTAGAGGCAGCATCTTTCTTCTGTCCTACGATGTCACGGCCGATGACGCCCAGACCGCCGATGGAGGAGCTGTAGGCATATCCGAAGTCAGTGATGGAGGTGTCGTGGATCAGGTCGATCATCTGGGCGGAAATATCGTCACGGGCGTACTGCCGCTTCAGGGCTACGTCATAATAAGCCGGCATGACGGTGCGGTAGTTTTCGGCACACATGGCTTCCAGAACGGCGCACATATCCTCAGCATTCTGACTGGTTACCGGAATGCAGAAAACGGAAGCGCAGTTGTGTACCAGAGACAGGTATTCGCTCTGGGTTTCGTCAAATTTGGGGTAGGGAATGATGCCGTAGACACTTTCCATTTCCCGCAGGTTTTCGCAGGTCTTCAGCCACAGGGGCATGAACAGCATCTGGTTGGCGGCAAACAGGTTGGAAACCACGGTGGAGTTGTACATCTGGTTGTCGTCATACTGGGTGGTCAGACCGATGTTGTTCCAGAACAGATTGCTGAGACGGCTGAAAATATCGTAATTCTTTTCGCTGTTCACCACCAGAACGGGCAGACCGGAATCGTCCCGGACGGCTACCTGCAGCCCTGCACCGTAGGCGAACATTTCCGTATTGGAAACCGTTGTAGCGGCGGAACCGAAGATGTCCCCTTCGTTGGCTCTGCCGTTCCCGTCAGTATCCACATAGGCCGCTTCGGTCATATTGAAGTACTGTTCCAGCGTCCAGCCGCCTTCCAGTACCAGTTCATACAGATCTGTGGGTGTGCCGAAGAGATCTTCATACAGAGCATGGTTGTAGTATACAACGGAAGTAGAGCGCAGGGTGTTCAGGCAGATGTCCCCCACCAGGAAGAACCGCTTGTCCTCGCCGATCTGCATAACGTCCATGTAGTCGTTGTTCCACCAGGGCATATCGAAATCCAGATAGGGCATGTCGTCCAGATCCAGAATCCGGTTGTAGAGACACTGCTTCAGCGCCTGTGCCTGCTGCCAGGAAATAATGCTAAAATCGTCACTGCCGGCGGCAATGGAAGCGATGGCTTCTTGGGGGAATTCGGCGGCGGTGTGGGTGCCGTTGGGGATGAAATCAAACTGGAAATTCAGCCGTTCGCAGACGGAGAGGTTCCGGTTGTAGATGGCATCGGATACAGGCTCCCCGGTCAGCTCTTCCGCAAAGACTTCGATTACGTCCGCCGGACAGCCCCGGTACAGAATGGGCACGGTAATCCCGCCCAGATCGATTTCCGGCAGATTGTCTTTGGTTTCCGCACGGGTGGTTTCGATGACTTCTTCGGTTTCCGGCGCAGTTTCTGTCACGACAGCGGCGGTTGTTTCCGTTTCCGCATCTCCGCATCCGGCAAAACCGGGCAGCGCCAGAAGCATGGCCATCACCAGACAAATGCGTTTGGAATACTGTTTCATAACGGTTCTCCTTTTCCTCAGGGGATATACATAGTAGGGTCATTATACCATACCGGAAGGGCAATTACAAGAGAAATTCGCATCCTTGTACAAAAGAGAAGTGAGAATTACGGTTGTAACTGTCGGAATATACAGAAATATGATCAGATCGGCTGGGTAAAGAATGCTTCTTCCGCCTTTTCCACCCGCAGATTGGGTGCATCCACATTTTTCAGACGCACTTCTCCTTCTTCCGACCAGATTTTCACAAGCGGTCTGTCCCCCGGTATCCGGATTTTTACGGTTTCCAGCAGTACATAATCATGGTGGCACAGGTGCATGAAGGAGGCTTCTCTGTCTTCCCGGAAGGCAATATCGGAATGTACGATTTCCAGATGCAGCGGGATGTCCTTGTCTCCGTATGCGTTCAGCGGCAGAGATATGCCTGTGGCCCGGATGCCTTCCATGCGGATACTGCGCAGGGGTTTGTTGATCTGCCAGGTTTCGTTGCCGGAGTAGTTGTAGTGCAGCAGCCGGTCGGCATTTTCGATGGTGCAGTCCTTCAGCACAATATTGCCGGGCTGGACGGGAATTTCTCTGGTGTAGTCGGCGTAGTAGGTGAAGGCGGAGAGCATGTTGAACCGGTGACCGGCTTCGTCCCGGGTGATACCACCGGGATTGGCCAGAGAGGGCATGCAGGCGGCTTTTTCCTCTTTCTTCATGCTGCCCCGGAACAGATAGGCAGCCGGGCCGTACATGCGGCAGTCTTCGATGAACACATTGGTGCCGCCCATCCGGAACGCACTGCAGGCCGTATTCAGGATACACCGGCGGACATGGACGTTCACCAGATCCATCCCGGCCACGCAGTCATCCCCGGTGTAGAAGGCACAGTCTTCCACGGAGATATTCCGGCAGGTGGTGAAGTGAGCCCCGTCGTGTCCGGCATATACGGTGATGTGATCCATATGGATGTTTTCGGAATCGAATACGGCGTGGGCCCAGTTGGCACTGTTTCGCACGGTATATCCGGAGAAGCGTACGTTTTTGCAGTGGTGGACGCTGATGGCATGGGGGCCTCTGTAGTTTTCCTCGCCCACGTCGTCATAGCAGTCCTGCCCGTCGATCAGGGATCCTTCTTCCCCGAGGATGGCAATATCTTCGGCGCCCATGGCCTTGATGATCCCATGCCCCCATCTGGCCCCCGGCAGAATCACGCAGGCACGGTACACATTCCGACCGCCCCGGCAGTACAGGTCTTCGGTGAGCCACTCTGCAGGCAGGGGTTCCAGGGGATCGTTCCGGTAGTGGTAGTAGGCCAGGGGATCCCGGATGCCTTTCAGGACGGCGTCTTTCTGCAGATGCAGGGTCACATGGCTCCGCAGGCGAATGTCCCCGGTATGGTATTCTCCCGCTGGGATTTCCACGATGCCGCCGCCGGACAGAAAACAGGTGTCGATGGCGGACTGTATGGCATGGGTGCAGTCTGTACCGCCGGATACTGCGCCGTGGTCGAGTATGTTGTAGTGGTTGGACATGGTTACCTCCGGTGTATGGTATTTATTCAGTTTCCTCTTTCCGCCAGATATATGCTGCCCCGGGACTGGATGGCAGATGCTACCTCGGCGGGGGAACGGTTGTCCGGGTTCATCACTTCTGCACGGTAGATGCCGTAGAGTTCGTTGTCCTGCTGCAGCATGGCGTCGATGCTGTTCAGGAAGGCGATGTACTCGTCTGCGTCTGCCCGGGTGATCTTGTAGCTCTCCCCGGTGATGCCCTTGAGCCGTGCGGGGTCATAGGCTTCCCAGGTTTCATCAAACCACAGGTCGGGGACATTCTTCGGCCCGTCCGGGGTCAGATATACAGTGATGCCGTCGTACTGTTCCAGAGATTCATACACATCTTCGGCATAATAGAATGTGCCGGAAAATTCGCTTTTGCTGTGTGTATACCCTTCGAGGAATTCGGTACACTGCGCTTTATAGGGGCTTTTTTTCGTAATGGCCAGACAGGAGCTGGAAAAGCCGCCTTTGTACAGCAGTCCCTTATCGTTGGGATAGCCCACAGGTACGGTATACTTTCCTTCTTCCCGGTAGTGCACCCAGCTGCCCACGCCGTTTATGTTTTTGTTTCGCAGAAGGGGCGTTTCTTCCCGGGCTTCCACGGATTCCATGGCCGCAGTCTGACTGTAGATCTGCTCGAAGCGTCCCGAATCGAAATCGCAGGTTCCCGCATCAAAATCCGTCAGATCCCCGAAGATGCCCTGCAGGATATACCAGAATTCGTCCCGTTCGCTGGGCAGCAGGCAATATCCTTCCGGCGGATTCAGAGCCAGTTCCACGGCTTCCTCCGCTGTGATGGGCCCGTCAAAGAACCCGGCCAGCCCCATATAGGGAGAAGCCGTGGGGGAAGTGGGGAACACATACTGCCGTCCCTTTGCATCCTGATAGGGCTTTGTGACGTGCCCCAGCAGATCGCTCTCAAAGTGTTCCGCAAGCAGCGGCGTCAGGTCTGTCAGCACCCCTGCCCGGATGTATCCGTCGGTTTTGCCCGTACCGTCTTCCGAATAAAACAGGATGTCCGGCACATTCCCCGCCGCCATTTCCGCATCGAAAAACGTCCACTTCACATCGTCTTCATAGATGGTGTAGTCCGTCACGAGAATCCGGTGGGTGTCGCTGTTCCGGTTGAAATCGGTGACTGCCCGCTGCAGAGACCAGTCCGGGCTCAGCTTGGCCATGGTGATGATCTCCTTGGGCACCACTTCTTCCGGCGGCACATAGGTCAAAAGCAGAAGCTGGCAGTCGGCGTCGTGATCCAGCATGTCGTTCCATACGGCGGTCATGGTACGCTCGTCCGGGATGCAGAAATTGTCCAGTTCCGAGGGCGCAAGATCGGAGCTGACCCAGTCGATGACCTTCACTGTCTCACAGGAAACCGTTCCGTCTTCCCCGGCCACCAGATCAATCCCCCACAGGGCAAGGCTGTTCTTGGCATACAGATCGTGTCCGGCGCCCATATAGAATTTGCTGTTGTCCCCCTGCGCCCCCGCCGCTTCTTCCGGCAGTTCCAGAGATTCCCCCAGTTCCCCCGTGGCAGGATCCACAAACCGGAGACTCTGGCTGGGGGTGCTGCCGTACAGGTACAGGATCCCGGCGTCGGTTTCGGCAATGGCGGTGGGGTCCCGGCGGGTGTCGTCCAGCCAGAGCAGCTTCCCGGCGGCATCAAAGGCGCACAGCCCTTCCGTGGTCAGCACCAGATACCGTCCGTCCGATTCCGCCGCACCCAGCAGTTCAAAATAGTCGTTCCCTTCCCGGACACGGTTGTAGTCAAAGCGGAATGTCCCCGCCAGATCCACGGAAAAGACAGGCGCTCCCCCGTCTTCCCGGACAGAGAGATACAGGGCGATCTTCTCCCCGTCTGTCACCACTTCCGTGAACAGGGTCTCCCCGGTTTCCAGCGTGCGTACATCCGCCGGGAAGCTGTTCTCCTGCACAGGCTCCACTGCCGGCACAGGCACTTCTTCTACAATACCCGACCCGTCCGGGAGAAAGGAATAGGTCTTGTAAAAATCCAGCCAGAAGCCGCCCATCTCCCGGTCATGCTTATAAGCGGTCACCACAAACCGCTCCCCGTTCCAGTCCGCCCCTTCGTCCAGTGTGATGCCGTAGTCCGGGTCGGGAATCACGATCGGTTCCGCTTTATACACCTGCGAAACTTCCGTTTTCAGTTCGTACCGCTCCCTCCCGCAGGACACCAGCAGAAGCAGTGCCACCGCCGCACATAGGATTTTTGTATATTTCATAGTACCCCCCTTATTTTATTCACGGATCCGTTTCATCCCGGATCTGCAAAACCGCTTCCAGCACTGCCTGTGTCCCCGCCGTATTTTCCGGCAGCAGACGGTATTCCACGGTTTCCCATTTTCCTTCTGTATTCTGCATCTCTTTCCAGCAGGTCAGATATTCCGCTTCTGCTGCAATATGCACCGTTTCTCCTCCGGAAAGGTGGAATAGCAGTACATAGTCAGTTCCTCCGTACCGGTACAGGGTATTTTTCTCTGCGGTGAACTGCATTTCATCCAGCATCCCCAGAAGTTCTGTTGTGTCCGCTTCCGACAGCCGCATGGGATCCGGTGTCCGGGTGTCACTGCTGATATCCAGGGATACCCCGGTAATCTCTGTTTCCGCCGTATCCCCCAGAAATGCCAGCACATCCCCGAAGTCCCGTACATCTGCCGCTGTCTGTGGAATCCCCCGCCTGCATCCGGTCAGAACCAGAAGCGCAAGCAGTATGCCTGTACCTTTCCGCATATACTTCCCTCCATTTCTTACCTCTGACTTCTTATCTCTTACTTGATCTGCAGTTTCATATCCTCCCGGGAATAAAACATCTCCTCCATCCCGTCTGAGAGAAATACCGGAACCATATCCGCAAATCCCCGCGGCTTCGGTGCCATCTCCAGCTCCGCCATGGTCATCCACAGCGCATCCCCTTCCTCCGAGGAACGCACTTCTCCCGAAAAGGTCTCCGTCCGGTACAGGAATACGATATACCGCACGCCTTCCCGGTTCCAGAACTGCTTCAGTCCGCACAGCCGGGGATGGGTGATGGTGATGCCCGTTTCTTCATACACTTCCCGGATGACAGCGTCCGTGAAGGATTCCCCCGGTTCCACATGTCCCCCGGGAAACACCACGCCGGGCCACACCGGGTCGTTCCTGCGCTGTACCAATACCCTGTCTCCGTCCCGCACCATGCACATGTTGGTCAGGATCGTCATTTCTGCCTGTGCCATAGGTCCCTCCTTACTCTGCCAGTCCCGGCTGTGCAGCAGAGCTGGGGCCGTGGATTACCAGAATATCCTCGCCGTCCTCCCCGGGTACAAATCCCGCCGGGTCGATGCAGGTCATCCGGGGATGGATCTTTGTCAGGCTGTTGTGGCAGTGGTAGACGCAGATCAGCCGGGTTCCGTCTTTGGATGTGGTGAAGCTGTGATGCCCCACGCCGGTGATGGGTTCTTTCCGTGCCAGAATGGGGTTGCCGTCATACTTCCGGTAGGGGCCAAGGGGAGCGTCGGACACCGCATACCCGATGGCGTACCGGGGGCTCTGGTAGTCGTTGGCGGAGTAGGTCAGGTAGTATTTCCCGTTATGCTGCAGGACAAAGGGCCCTTCCGCCACCCGTCCCATATGGGTTTCCCATTCCTCCCCCACTTCCAGCAGCCGCACTTCCGCTATGTCGTCAATGGAAACGGTTCCTTCTTCCGCCATACGGATAAACTGTTCCGCCGTATCCGCCAGCTTTACGCCGTAGATCACGTTTCCATGGTCGAACCGGACATAGTACAGGTACACCGCGCCGGATGCATCCACCATGAAATGCCCGTCAATGCCGTTGCGCGGACTGAGCCATGCTTTCTTTGTCTGCACAAAAGGCCCTGCGGGAGAATCCGAAACTGCCAGTCCCAGATGTTCTTCTGCGGTGTAGACCATGTAGTATTTCCCGCCAAGGGCAAGCACTTCCGGTGCCCAGAACCAAGTTTCGCCCTGTACATCGTCCTTATGCAGACAATATCCTCTGTCCTCCCAGTGGATCAGATCTGCCGATACCAGCACATGGTATCCTTCGGGGGCGTTGGTAGAATAGTGGTAGTACATCCCATCCGCCAGCAGCACAAAGGGATCCGCACCGGCGCACACGGGATTTGTATATGTATTGTTCATGAGAAACCTCCGGTATTGTTGATATCTTTACTATACCACATCCGACGAGAAAAAGCAACAAAAAAATGCCCTTGGGGCGGGAGCGGGCTTTTTTGATTTGGGTTTTGCTTCTGCTTACAGCGGTGGGGGGGGTCTATG
>JAFQGY010000267.1 GCA_017415325.1 Clostridia bacterium | reverse complement strand
GAACGGGTCGCTTTCTTGAAAGAAAGCTCAGCAAAGAACTTTCAACAGGATTCCCACTGGATATAGTTCCTGCAATTCCATCTGCCACTGGATATTGTATATCCAAGACATGAGAAATAGTGGAGAGAGCTCCCAGGGACCCGACCCTGCTCGCCACAGAACGTTTCCAATTGCATAAATATAGTTAATCAGTGTTTACTTATTCCTTACTTTTCTTTCCCGTAGGCTTCGTTGATCTTGTCCAGATTGGTCTGGAACTGCTTCTGCATGGATGCAATCCGGGAGGCGGCTGTGTTCTGTCCGCTGCCCAGGATGTCACGGAGAGTCATCACATTGAAGTTCATGATGGACAGGTACAGGATTGCCGGGTCTACGTATACGTTGTTGGTGATGATGTCCAGCATGGCGGCGGAGTCGGCGTCATTGACATACTTGGCGGTCAGGGCGATTTCATAGTAGGCAGGTTTTACCGTGGCATAGCTTTCGGCGGCAAAGGCTTCCATAAAGATCCCCAGATTCGGCAGATCAGCCTCTCCGACGCTCAGGGGAATGGCATATACCAGGAACTGATCCTGTGCCAGCGTGTAATACTGATCCTGTTCTTCGTTCAGCTTGGGATTGGGCAGAACACCGTATTCGTCGTCCATTTCTCTGGCACGGGCAGATTCCAGCCAGTTCAGGGTAATGTTCATGAGCCCCTGTTTACCGTCCCGGAAAGCGTCCTGGAATGCAGCATCGTTGTCCGCCATCCCTTCACTGCCGTCCCCGTTCATCAGCATCAGCAGACCGTCCACTACGGATACAAAGTGATCCACATTCACATCGTACTTGTAGAAGCCGTTTTCATCCTTGCCGATGGTGCGCAGGTTGCAGGAGCCCCAGAAGCCGTCGATGTTCCCGGAATCGGGATAGGCACGGGTGGCATACCCCAGCGTATCCACGCCCACCTCCAGCGTGCCGTCACCGTTGGTATCCTGATAAATCTGTTCCGCAATGGAATTTACGGCATCCAGCGTCCATCCGCCTTCCAGTACGGTCTGGTAGGGGTAGTCGATGCTGTTGTCCAGGAAAATCCGCTTGTTGAACACCATAGCCGTATTGAACCGGAAATAACCCAGGGACATGGGGCCGGTACACAGATACTGCTGTCCGTTGACGGAGGCGGTTTCGTTGATGTACTGTGCCCAGTAGGGCTTGGTCAGATCCAGATTTTCCACTTCCCGCAAATTATGCAGCATATGGTTGTAGCCCAATGCCGAGGTGGTATAGGAATTGGATGTGTACAGGTTGTAGGTGGTGTCTCCCGATGTTACCAGTGTGGTGAGCATTTCACTGCCCGCATAGTCGGGATGGCTGAAATCTCCGCCGTGGGCACGGATCACGTAGTCGGTGAGCTTGATATTCAGCCGGTTTTCCACTGCCAGATTCCGGTTATACACGGCGTCATTGATCACATCCCCGGTCATTTCCTCCACGCAGATTTCATCCCCGCAGACTTCCGGATGGGCGCCGCTGAGCACGTTGACATTCCATCCCTCAAGGTCGATCCCTTCCGGCAGATCGTCCAGCAGCCGTGGTTCGGTTTCGACCGGTTCCGTCTGGGCAGCGGTTTCGCCTGTCGTTTTGTCTTCAGCTGTTTCCGCCTGCCCGCAGGATACGGCCACAGAACCGGTCAGCAGTGCCGCCAGCAGGACACAGAATATTCTTTTCATCATCATGTTTCTCCTTTTTTCTACACCAAAGAAAGTGTTTTTGTTCATCCGATATTATACCATGCAAAGCGTCATTTGTAAACAGCAAACCCGGATTTTTACACAGCCGTCCCCCTGCCCCGCACTGTTTTTTCCTTCTCCGTTTCCGGAAAACATACTGTAAAATTTCACAGAAAATACCAGTCACTGACAGCAGAATTTCTGCATCCGCCGGTGGCTTTTGTGAAAGCATAGATATTGAAAATCCGCTGTAAATGTGCTAAAATAGGAAACATGAAAAACCGTTCAGCACATTCATACAGAGAAGCCGGATAAAAAATGGAGGAAACAAGAATGGATACTAACAAGAGACCGGAAACGATGGAAAGAATCACCACCGTGGAACTGGCAAATGCATTTATCGAAGAACAGGTAACCGCTGTCAGAGCACAGGTAGGAGACGGCAAGGTTCTGCTGGCGCTGTCCGGCGGGGTTGACAGTTCTGTGGTTGCAGCGCTGCTGATCAGAGCCATCGGCAAGCAGCTGGTATGTGTGCATGTAAACCATGGTCTCATGCGCAAGGATGAAAGCGAAAATGTAGTCCGGGTATTCCGGGAAGAACTGGATGCCAACCTGATTTATGTGGACGCCACCGACCGGTTCCTGGATCTGCTCTCCGGCGTATCCGACCCTGAAAAGAAGCGCAAGATCATCGGTGCGGAGTTCATCAATGTATTTGCTGACGAAGCCCGGAAGCTGGAAGGTATCGAATATCTGGCACAGGGCACCATTTACCCCGACATTCTGGAAAGCATCAAGCAGGCGGAAGGCAAGAAGGCCGTAAAGTCCCATCATAACGTAGGGGGTCTCCCGGAAGATCTGCAGTTCGCTCTGGTGGAACCCATCAAGCTGCTGTTCAATGACGAAGTTCGCGTGGTAGGGGAAGCACTGGGTCTGCCTCACGCCATGGTATACCGTCAGCCGTTCCCGGGCCCGGGTCTGGGTGTACGCTGTCTGGGCGCCATCACCCGTGACAGACTGCACGCCCTCCGGGAAGCCGACGCCATCCTGCGGGAAGAATTCGACATTGCCGGTCTGAACGAAAAGGTATGGCAGTATTTTGTGGTTGTACCGGACATCAAGAGTGTCGGCGTGAAGGACGAAAGCCGTTACGAAGGCTGGCCGGCAATCATCCGTGCGGTAAACACCACCGACGCCATGCGTGCAACCATTGAGGAAATCCCCTATGCGGTACTGCACAAGATCACGGATCGGATCACCCATGAGGTGGACGGGATCAACCGGGTTCTGTATGATCTGACACCCAAGCCGATTGGGACTATTGAGTGGGAATAATTTGAAAAAGCCGAAAAACCCAGTAATCACAAGGCTTTTCGGACTTCGCCCACTTCCTCTGATAAGGTTTTGATAAGAATGCCCTCCAATGCGATTATTCTGCGTTGCGAGTGGCTTGTGAGTAAAGAATAATTTCAATTACCTCACAAAAATCCCATATTAGCATTTAAGCCCGTACTGATCGGATGTCAGTACGGGCTTTTTGTCGTT
>JAFQGY010000266.1 GCA_017415325.1 Clostridia bacterium | reverse complement strand
GGATATAGTGACTGCAATTCCATGTGCCACTAAATATAGAAATTGCAAAACACTAGAAATAGTAGAGCGAGTTCGCAGGGACCCGACCCTGCTCACGACAGAACGTTTTCAAGTGCTGGATTTCGTTTTTTCGGAGTTTTGCAATCGGTTATCAGCAGAAAAAAGAGAAAGAGGGAAGGTTTTCTCCCTCTCTTTCCCGGGCATTCCGTCCGCCGCCGTCACATTTCCCCGCAGAGCTTTGCAAACAGCGCCGTGCATCCGGCATGAATATCCCGCCAGGCAATATCGAACCGGCCGCTGTACCAGGGATCCGACACATCTCTGTCCGAGCCGGTGTATTCCAGCAGCTTATGGATCTTCCCATCCGGGTCTCCCCCAAGCATCCGGTGCATATTCCGGATATTGGCGCTGTCCATCCCGATGAGCAGGTCATATTTTCCGTAGTCGGCCTTTGTCAGCTGTACGGCACGTTTCCCCGCACAGGAGATGCCGTGCTTCGCCAGTTCCGCAGCGGCCGGCGGGTATACGGGATTGCCCACGCCCATAAAAATTTCCTCGGTGCTGGTGGCGCAGGAGGATACGGTGAACCGGTCTTCCATGCGGTGTTTTTTTGCCAGATCCCGGAAGATGAACTCCGCCATGGGGGAACGGCAGATATTGCCGTGGCAGACAAACAGAATACTTATCATTCTCCCACCTCCGTCAGCAGCAGCCGTTTCCGGAAGCCGCCCCGTTTTTCCGCTTTCGCCTGCCGGATCCCGTTCAGCTGTTCTTCCGGGCATCCTCTGGCCGCCGCAATGGCATACACCACTTCCAGCACATCCGCCAGCTCTTCCAGTGCCTCCGCATCGGTACCTGCCGCCCGGTATTCCCCGCATTCCTCGTCAAGCTTTTCGTCCAGCATGATCCGGTATGCACTGTCTTCCAGCACTTCCGTCACGCAGGACTGTCCGTTTTCCGCAATGATCTCCGGAATCCTGTCCCGGATCAGCTTATGATATATTTTCTTCAAAGGAAACCTCAGTATACTTCTTATCTCTGCACTCTTGCTTCTTATTTCGTCTCCCACCGGCGGAGATAATCCATGGCCTGCACCACACCGGCTTCAAAGGGTTCCGGGTGGCTCAGCTCCAGAGCGTAGGTTCCCCTGTACCCCGCCTGCTGCAGGATATTCATACAGGACGCCACATCCACGTCGCCGTCGCCCACCATGGTTTCTCTGAGCCATCTGCCGCCTTTTGTACGGTACCAGTTCCGGCTGGGGGCTTCGGTGAAGGTGCGGATCAGGTAGTCCTTCACGTGTACATGGCAGATGTCCTCCGCATAGGCCGCAAAGAACCGTTCCGCGCCTTCGTCCACAAACAGGGAGTTGCCCATGTCGCCGCATACCCCCACATTGCTGCAGCATGCTTTCAGCTGTTTATAGAATGCTCCGAAGCCTTCCACACCGTTGGCAAACAGACCCTGATCCTCGTAGATGCATTTCACGCCCAGGGGTTTTGCATAGTCCGCCACTTCCGCCGCCGCTTCCACCGCACAGGCAATCCCTTCCTCAAAGGACGGCATCCCTTCAAAAGGCGCCAGCCACAGAAGCAGGGTATGGTGAAGGAAGGGGCATTCCATCTCGGAGACGATTTCCGCCTGCCGTTTCAGGGACGCCACTGCCTCCGGGGATTTGTATACCGTTGTGCCCACAGACCAGCAGGCCGTACGCAGCCCCTTTGCGGCAAGGACTTTTCTGGCCTCTTTGGCCATGGCTGTATTTTTCACGACAGAAAGCTCCCCGGGACCGGCGGATTCCAGAAATTCCACAGCGGAAAAACCGTGCTCTGCCGCATAGGCTGCTGTGGCTTCCAGTCCGTCCCGGCGTGCCATGGAATTGAAACGGGTATAGAATGTAAACTGCATAGGTACCTCCCTCTTTGTCTGGATGATTTTTCAAATCTCTCACACATTTTTCGGCAGCTCCGTCCGGATCCCGGCGAGATAGCAGGTTTCCCCGATTTTCACGGCTGTCCACCTGCCGTCCTCATACACCGCTTCCGTCAGCGATGCATTGGCAACCCATGGGATCTGCTGCATTTTTTCCAGTCCAACCCCGGCAAACCGGCACTGCAGCGTCCGGATGGGGGTGGCATGGGTGGCGATCAGGATGGTTTTACCCGGGTTTTCTTCCGCAATGCGCACCACAGCGGCATGCACCCGCTCCGACAGTTCGGCCACAGATTCCCCGCCGGTGCAGTGGGATCTGCCGATGTCCGTCATCCACAGGGCATAGTCCGCCGGAAACCGTCCGGGCAGATCGGCAAAGGACACCCCTTCCCAGTCTCCCGCCAGAATCTCCCGCAGTCCTTTGTCCGGGGTGATGGGCAGTCCCAGTCTGTCGGCGGCGGCTTTGCCTGTGTCCCATGCTCTGGCAAGGTCGCTGGCGTATACGGCGTCGATGCTGTCCCCGTACTGTTTTTCTATATATTCCGCCGCGGCTTCGGCCTGTCTGCGTCCCAGCTCTGTCAGCGGCAGGTCTCCCTGTCCTGTGAAAAGTCTGTACCGGTTGCCGTCGCTTTCTCCGTGGCGGACAAACAGAAATCTCGTCATCTGCTCACCGTCCTCAGAATGCGGAACCCATGTCCTCAAACTGCCGCATACGTCCGCCGGGCAGCCGGAACATCACGCTGTACTTGGCGGTATCGGTGGTCTGGGCATATTTCAGGATCATTACGTTTTCACCCTTGTTGAAGTGTACACCCGCCCGCAGGTTCTCACATGTCCACCAGGCACCGGACTGCAGCGCCGGGAAGCCCTTGGTGGAGTCGATCACCAGCCTGCCGTTGACCCAGAGTTTGCAGGGCGCCGTCCGTCCCACCACCAGTTCCACATCCCGGTCTTCGGGACAGGTCACCACCCGGCGCAGATACCCTACGTGGGGGCCTTCAAAGGGCTGGATGGCGGCGGTATCGAACAGGTCTTCGTCCGTCTGGATCAGGGTGGGTACGGTAAAGGCAGATCCGTCGTCGGGAATGTCGGTGAAAGGTTCGCTCTCGTCCACAAAGGCGGTATTGATGTCGGCGATATGGCTCAGGTGGTATTCTCTGACCAGATCGGAGCCGTTTTCCCCCGGTTCCGGCTTCAGGTGGGATCCGTACCGTTCTTCCGGCGGGACAATCCCTGTCAGATCCCGGATATTGGCCAGGAACGGCCCGTAGTGCTGCCATACGTCGGCGCCCACCAGACCGAAGTTGTCCTCCAGCACACCGAAGATCCCGCAGGCACGGACGGTGAAGAGATTCTTGGAGCACAGTTTCCGCATACCCGGCAGCAGACCGGCGGTCAGGGGCAGGCGCAGTTCCTTGTCGATCCGCACGGAAACCCAGTGGGGCGTGATGTACAGACCTTCCTTCGCCAGATACCCTTTGGCCAGTTCAATGGTCAGCTCCGCATTGACGGGGGCGCCGGTGTGGTTGGTGATGGTCAGGGTCATATGGGATTCTTCTCCCGCTTTCACCACAGGCTTGCCCTCATAGGATACGGCGAAGGTCAGGGCCGGGGTGTTGTCCGCCGTGGGAATGCCCTTTACCAGCGGTGCGTCGGTGATTTTGGTGTCGGCTTTCTTCACCCGCAGCATGGTCAGCCCGGCGGCGCATACGTCCTTTGCCAGATCGTAGATGGAACCGTCCCGGCGTCTGGTCAGCACTTCGATTTTCAGCCCGGTGTCTTCCAGTCCCAGTTCCCCGGTGATCTTCTTCCCGCCGTAGATGGTCCCTGCCACGGAAGCGGCGGTGGCGCAGATGCAGTCCGTGTCGTATCCGCAGGCCAGCCCCAGCCGGACAATTTCCCGGAAGTCGTAGCCGCCGTACAGCAGGGTCAGCAGGATGAAGGCCATGTTCTGATACAGGTTGGTGCAGTCGGCGTGGCCGAAGTTTTTCAGGATCATGCCTCTGGTCTTCTTCCAGTCATATCCGGCTCTGTAGCATTCGCAGGCCATCCGCAGTGCCCGGTCCAGTTTGGTGCCGGCAGGGATTTTGGAAAGGCCGTACCGGATCAGCTCCCACAGGTCGTCGGTGAAGAAGGCCTCGGATTCCATGGCGGCTAAGAACACTTCCGCGTCGATGGAGTCTCTGCGGTGATCCATGGAGCCGTCCATTTCGATGTATTCCCTTGCCTTGTCCACGTCCCCGGGGAACAGGCACGCCCAGATCTCACTGCGGATGGGACAGCCCATGCCGTTTTCGTAGTAGCGGTTGTTGTAAGTCCCGGTCAGCGGCGGATACAGGCCTCTGCCGTAGTTTTTCTTGAAGTATCCGTATTCCCCCGGGCCGTAGGGAACCTTATGGTAAAAAGCGTCCGCCAGATCCCTTGCGGTGATATGAACCCCTTTTTCCTCCAGCACTTCCAGCCAGAGAATCTGCAGATCCAGGTCATCGTTGGGCAGGGCCTGATGGAGCAGTTCTTCGCACAGGGGGGCATCCAGCAGTTCCTTCCGCCCTTCCGCAGGTCCTCCCGCCGTTCCGCCGATGCATTTCCCAAGGAAGCATCCCCAGACTTTATCCAGATAGTTTTCGTATGTCAGTGTACGCATGCTGTACCTCCGATAGTGCGTTGTAGTCTATGGAAGTATTATACATGGAACCGGCCGGGATTGCAATAGGGCGGGGAGGTTATTTGCTTTTTTTCGTACTGGCGTACAGCGGAGGGGGGGGTGGCACGATGCTTTTGGAAGGGGGGGATTTTGCTTTTGCTTACAGCGGTGGTGTTGGCACGATGACCATCGTAGGGAGATTTTGCTTTTGCTTACAGCGGGGAAGTATTTTCTATGACCATAGAAGGGGTGTCCTTCCGGACGGGACTCAGAGGACAAGGGAGGGGGGAGATTGACACTCAGGTG
>JAFQGY010000265.1 GCA_017415325.1 Clostridia bacterium | reverse complement strand
TAGAGGTCCCTGCGAACTCGCTCCACTATTTCTGATGTTTTGCAATTCCTATATATAGTGGCACATGGAATTGCAGTCACTATATCCAGATAAAACCATTTTAAAAGTTTTTGCGGAGCTTTTTTCAAAAAGCGACCCGTCCCCCTTTTACTGGAGTTTTGCAATCAGCTATCTTTTTCCAAAGAAAGGAGATTCCCATGGAACCTATCTTCACAAAGTATATTCCCGAAACCAAAGCCCTGCTTCTCCCATGGCAGGAAGTCCGCCCCTATGCCGATCTGCCGGAGACTCCCTTTGCCGCTCCCGATGTGATCCCGCTGGCGGAAGCTCTGTTTGACAAGCCCATCCCCGCACTCCCCGCATCCCTGTACCGGCAGTTCTATGAAAACGGCAACCGGGCCAATTATGAAACGCCCTATTTTGAACGCCGGAAGAACCTGCTTCTGCTGGCTGCCGCGGAAAAGACCGAAGGCCGGGGACGGTTTCTGGATCTGCTGGTGGACTACATCTGGGCCATCTGCGAGGAAACCACATGGGTGATTCCCGCCCACCTGACGCCCCGCCACGGAAAACCGGAACGGCTCCCCGACCATTTTGATCTGGAAGAGGGAGACGACTGCCACAACATCGATCTGTTCTCCGCCGCAACCGGTGCCGACGTGGCTGTGGTGTGGTACTTGCTCCATCACGAGCTGGATGCCCTGACCCCTGTGATCACCCGCCGGATGCTGGGGCTTCTGGAAAAGCGGATTTTCCATCCCTTTACCACCTATCAGGATACCATGTGGTGGAAGGGCGTGAAGGGGAACACTCTGAACAACTGGACGCCGTGGATTATTTCCAATGTGCTGACCGCCATGATGCTGTGCGAAACGGACGATGCCCGCCGGGCCGCCATGACGGAGGAATCCATGGTGATTCTGGACCGGTTCATCGGCTTCTATAAAAACGACGGCGGCTGTGACGAAGGGCCCGGATACTGGACGGTGGCAGGGGCATCCTACTTTGACTGTCTGGAAATCCTGTGGGATCTGTCCGGCGGGAAGATCGATGTGTTCGATGTGCCGCTGATCCGCCGTATGGGGGAATACATTGCCGACGTACACATCACCGGTGACCTGTACGTGAATTTTGCGGATGCCTCCCACAGACTGAGCATCGACGCCGCTCTCATCGCCCGCTACGGCAGACGGACGGACTCTCCCAAGCTGAAAGCCTTTGCCGGGGAACTGGTGGCGGAAGGGGCAAAAATGCACATCCTTCCCGTGGGCACCGGCACAACTCCCTATCGCTCGTTCCGGGACGTGTTTGAAGATCCCGCTCCCATCAGCCTCAGCAAATCCAACGCCACCCCCTACCGTACCTTCCGGGAAGCCTTTGAACCTGCGCCGGAAACCGACTTCCCCCGGCCGGAAACCCGCACCTACTACGACGGTCTGGAAATTTTCCTGGCCAGGGAGCCGGAGAACGGACTGTTCCTTGCCTGCAAGGGCGGCAGCAATGCGGAAAGCCACAACCACAACGACGTGGGCAATGTCGTGGTGTTCCGGGGAAAGTGTCCCGTGTTCATCGACGCCGGGGTGGAACGGTACACCAAAAAGACCTTCTCCGCCGAACGGTATACCCTCTGGACCATGCGCTCGAACTACCACAATCTGCCGGACATTGCCGGATGCGAACAGAAACCCGGCGGCGGGTACAAGGCATCCCTGACAGACCGGACAGAAGACAGCGTGACCTTTGATCTGAAAGCCGCATGGCCCGCAGAAGCCGGGATTGCCGGATACACCAGAACGGCCGCCATGGAAAACGGCTCCGTGACGGTGACGGACAGGCTGACCCTTGCGGAAGAAAAGCCGGTGTGCTGGTACTGGATGTGCGCCGAAGAGCCGGAAGTGTGCGGCGATACGCTGGTATTCCGGGAAGCCGGGTGTTCTGTGACCTTCTCCGGCGGGGAATTCGGGCTGACCGTGGAAAAGTTCCCGCTGACGGACGGCAAGCTGCAGGCGGAGTGGAAGGCGGACTGCCTGTGGAGAGTGCACCTGACGGCAGATGGCTGGACGGACGGCGAAATGCAGATGACGGTTCTGTGCAGATAAACCGCAGAATTTGTAACGACTGCGTAAATGCGCAGCGGAAGTTTGTAACAATTACATAAAATGAGCAGGAGAAGCGATGGAAAATCGTAGGATTCTCCGTTGCTTATGGGTTGGAAAAGTGGTATACTTTGGGAAGCTGCAAATCAAAGTTATTATCATCAAAGGAGTACCCATACCATGAGCAAACGGATTACAAGCTTTCTCCTGCTTTGCGCTCTGCTGACCTCTCTGGCAGCCTGCGGAGAAGCACAGACCGAAACCACCGCCGATACCGATGCTGCTGCGGAAACCGTAGTGGAAACCGAAGAAGTGATTTCCGATGACCTGCCCGAAAGAGATTTCGAAGGCAAGGTGTTCACCTCCCTGATTCCCTCCTGGACCGCCGGTCTGATGGCAGCGGAAGAACTGAACGGGGAAGTGCTGAACGACGCACTGTACAACCGTGACAGAACCGTGGAAGAACGCTTCAATGCCCAGGTTGTTTCCCACATCGTGGACGACGCCGGCACCGAAATGAAGAACGTTGTAGCCGCCGGGGATGACCTGTACCAGATCGCCAGCGACGGCATCGTATCCCTGGGGATCAACCTGATGCAGGACTGGTATCTGAACGCCAGAGAGATTCCCTATCTGAACTTTGAACAGCCCTGGTATCCCTCTGCGGTTACCAACGAACTGACCTACAAGGACGTAACCTTCATCTTCATCAGCGACTATTCCATCGCCAGCATGGACATGACCGACTGTATGTTCTGGAACCGGGATCTGGCGGAAGAATATGCGCTGGAAGACATCTATGATGTGGTCAGAGAAGGCAAGTGGACCAAGGACAAGCTGGAAGAAATGTGCCTGGGCGCATACCAGGATGTAAACGGTGACGGGATCCGGGATGAAGGAGACCGCTACGGCGTAGCCCTGGACTTCAAGGGTGACCCCTCCACCATCACCTTCTCCTTTGGTCACAGAGTGCTGCAGCGTCAGGATGACGGTACCTTCAAGGACGTATTCTACGACGAAGCACTGGTTGCCCAGGTGGAATGGATGTACAACATGACCCACAACGAAGACGCTGTCAACTGTCAGGATGCATGGAACCACGGCTACAATATGTTCATGCTGGGCAACACTCTGGCCGGCTACGCCAGAATCAACATGGTATCCTGGGGTATGCGTGACTCCGATATCGACTACGCCATCATTCCCAGACCCATGTACGACGAAGCACAGGGCAGGTATATCTCCACCCTGGCCGGTTCCGCCGACGCTATGGTATTCCTGAAGACCTTAGGTGACCGGGAATTTGCCGGGATCATGCTGGAAGCCCTGGCAGCCGAATCCTACAGAGAATGCGTGACCGCATACTATGACAATGTTCTGTCCTACAAGCTGGTCCGTGACGAAGGCAACATGGAAATGGTGGAACTGATCATGGACGGCCGGATGTACGACTTCGGGTACGTATACGGTGCCTTTGAATCCCACGGCGGCGGCGCATCCTTCTGGATCAACGACATCGTTAAGGGCAACGGCGACGTAACTTCCTACTACCAGCAGCGCAAGTCCAACTGGGAAAACTACATGGCCAAGGTTTACGAAAAGTTTGAAACCTACGAAGGCTGAGAAACAGAAGGTACTGAAACGTGAAAAAGTATATTTCCATTCTGCTGTTGGCGGCACTGCTTATGGCATCCATTGCTTCCTGCGGTACTCCTGCCGAAACGGAAACAGAAGCCGCTGAAACTGCTGCAGCAGAAACCGAAACCGCAGCAGAAACCGATTCCATTGAGGCCAGACAGGCTGTGTCCGACGAAATTCCGGAACTGGATTTCAAGGGAGACGAATACAGAGTTCTGTCCAATGACTCCAACGCATGGTATATTACGGCGGAAGAGCTGACAGGGGATGTAGTGGACGACGCTGTCTACAACCGGATGATCAATGTATCCGAGCGGTTCAACGTGGAAATTATCCACGAAGACGGCGGTGCCTATGACCAGGTCGGCG
Source organism: Clostridia bacterium (assembly GCA_017415325.1). Taxonomy (GTDB): domain Bacteria; phylum Bacillota; class Clostridia; order Oscillospirales; family CAG-272; genus UMGS1696. The sequence goes on along the minus strand of JAFQGY010000265.1, from coordinate 12,345 downwards.
TGACCATCAAGAATACCGTACAGTCCGGAGATGACATCTACGATCTGGTGGCGTCCCATTATGTGCAGATGGGCATCGACACCCTGAACAACGTGTATCTGGACTTCAATACCGTTCCCTACATCCAGTTTGACAAACCCTGGTGGAATGCCTCCACAAAGGATATTCTGACCTATAAGGATGTTACATTCCTGGCCTTCGGTGATCTGACCGCCAGCAACATTTCCGCTTCCAGTGCCATGTTCTACAACAAAACTCTGGGAGAAGAATACAGCTTCGGCAACATCTATGAGCTGGTGAACGAAGGCCAATGGACCAAGGATAAGATGACCGAAATGTGCCAGACCGTGTACCGGGATACCAACGGGGACGGTGCCAAAGATGCAGGTGACCGGTATGGTTACTCTGTTTCTCTGCGCGGCTTTGCGGATGTATACCTGTGGTGCTTCGGCAAGCAGATTCTGGAACCGCAGGACGATGGTACCTACAAGGATGTATGGTATGACGAAAAGCTGGTGAACATCGTGGAATGGCTGTACGATGTGACCTACAACCAGAACTATACCTACAGCGAAAACAAATGGAACATTGAGTATGATATGTTCTGCGCCGGCAACAGCCTGTTCTCCGGGATGTCTCTGGGGAACACCACCTGGGGGATGCGGGATCTGGATCTGGATTACGCCATTATTCCCATGCCCAAGTGGGACGAGAATCAGGAAAGACACTATACGCTGGTAGGCGGCGGAGCCATTGCGGAAGCGGTTCTGCAGACTGCTTCTGATCTGGAAATGATCGGTGCTGTAACCGAAGCCCTGAATGCGGAAGGCTGGAAGAATCTGGTGCCCGCATATTATGATATCACCCTGAAGTACAAAGGCGTCCGGGACGAAGAATCCATTGCCATGCTGGATCAGATTCTGGAAGACCGGATCTACGACTTTGGGTATGTATACGGCGGATGGAACTCTGCAGGCGGCGGTGCCGGTTTCTGGCTGATGGAAATTGTCAACTCCAAGTCCACTGACGTAGCGTCTGCCTGGGCAAAGCGGCAGGGCCCCTGGGAAAACTACATGGCGGCTGTGTACAATGCCTTTGACGAATACATTGCGCAGACAAACGGCTGAGCAGAAAACAAAAAATCCCCGCATACGGGAATATACAGAAGGGAGAGCGGGTTTCGTTCTCCCTTTTCTGTCATACAGGAGGATGTATATGGAAATCATCACCGAAACACTGACTACCCCCGTGAAAGGGCATTATGACGTGATCGTGGTGGGCTGCGGTCCTGCCGGATGCGGTATGGCCATTGCCTGCGGCAGAGCGGGACTGAAAACCCTGGTGATCGAAAAGGCAAACTGTCCCGGCGGCGCATGGACAACCGGGTTTATGAATCCCTTTTTCGACGGCGTGGGCAAGGCGGGTCTGGTAGGCGAGCTGATCGGGGAACTGCAGGACAGAGGCCAGTGGGGCGGCTTCTGGAACATCAGCTTCCACTATGAGCACATGAAGCACATTCTGGAACAGAAGCTGACCCAGTCCGGGGTGGAAGTGCTGTACAACACCCACTTTTCCCGGACGCTGACAGAAGGAAATCGGATCACCGGCATCGTGGCGGAGAACATCGAAGGCCGTTTTGCTGCATACGGAAAATACATAGCGGACTGTACCGGTGACGGAAACGTGGCGGCGGATGCAGGCTGTGCCTTCGAGCTGGGGGAAGAGGGCGACTGGAAGGAATGCCAGGCCATGACGCTGATGTTCCTGGTGGGCAACATTCCGGAAAAGTACCGTGACGGGCTCATGATCTTTGAAAAGCTGGATGCGGCATACCGGGCGGCAGGAGCGGAGATCCCCTTCAAGGTGCCCTACCTGATTCCGGTGCCGAACTCCCATTTCGGTGTGGTGCAGTTCACCCATATGTACGAATACAATCCCCTGTCTGCGGAGGAACTGACAAAGGCTACCATGGAAGGCAGACAGCAGATGATCGACGCCTTCACCTACCTGACGAAATACGACGGGGAATTCCGGGATCTGGAGCTGATTGCCTCCTCCGGGGTGCTGGGGGTCAGAGAATCCCGCCGGATCATCGGGGAATATACCGTGTCTCTGGAAGACATCCTGAACGGAACGCAGTTTGAGGATGCGGTGGCCTACGTGACCTTCGGGGCGGATCTGCATACCAAATCCAACAAGGGGCAGAAATGCTTCGGGGTCAAGCCATATACCATTCCCATGCGCTCGCTGATTCCCAAAGGATATGACGGACTTGTGGTGGCCGGCCGGTGCATTTCCGGTTCCAGAGAAGCCATGGCGTCCTACCGGGTGACAGGCAACTGCTGCCAGATGGGAGAAAACGCCGGGTACATCATTGCCGAAGCCATCCGGCAGGGGATTGATGTGCGGGATGTGCGGATGCAGTTTACGCTGAAAAAGTAAGACCGGAACAGAAAAACAAAAATACTCCCGTCATGCAGTGCGGTACTGGCAGCCGAATGCATCACGGGAGTTGTTTTTATGGATTTTTACCGAGGGAGACAGGCTTTATCCCAGCAGAATCACCTTGGCCCCATAGGGCGGCAGAGCCAGCGTGAACCCGGCAGCGTCCGCCTGTACGGTTTCTTCCGTCAGCGGATCCAGTATGGTGATCTCTCCTGTGGCGTCAGCCTGTGCGGAAGCGGCTACCGGGTCGGCTGTGGTGTTCACTGCCAGAATGCTGCGGCCGTTTTCGTTTTCCCGGCACAGGGTCAGAATCTGCGGCGCATGGTCCAGTCGGATGGCAGGGGTCACCGCATCAGTCACCATTTCCGGCAGCGTATCCGGAACCGCTCCTTCCGCCAGCCGGAGTACGGTGACACCATGGGCAGCCAGTCTTTCCAGAATGGCTGTCAGCCGGGGCGACTCCAGACAATAGGGAACCACCAGCACCCGGAAGGCTTCCCCGCCGGCGACAGTTACGGTACCATCCCCGTACCGGGCTTTTTCCAGTGCTTCCGCATCCAGAAAATCAAAGTCGATCTGGTGATCCAGCAGGGCGTTCATGGTATCCCGGACACTTTCCCAGCAGGCGCCCGCCAGAGGATTCTTGTACATCCAGCTGTAGATCTGCTCGTCCCCGTGAGGAATGGTGTCCGCCTGAATGGTTTCGATAGGGTAGTATACTGCCACTTCCGCCATATGTCTGCCGCCGCCGAGAATCCGGTCGATCCGGCCGATGGCATGGTTGTACCGGGCATATTCCGGGGCATCCAGCAGATTCTTTCCGAAATAGGAGGTAAACACATCCACGCCCAGAACATACTGGGTGGTCATGGTACCGTAGAACTGTTCGGGGGTCACCTTGCCGCCCTGGGCATGGGCAGAAATTTCACTCATCACATGGGGCCGGCTGTAGGTGTGTGCCACGGAGGAGACCAGCTTGGGGGTAAAGGCATCCGCCCGGATTTTTTCGGGAAGACCATGGAGCATGTCGATGCCGGGGATGTGCATATGCCGCAGCAGGGAGAAGAAGTTTCCTTCAAACACCGGATGATACCGGATGTCGTCTTCCAGCAGGACGTGACCGGAGAAGGGCAGATCATACCTGGCGCAGAAATCGGAAATCTGGGCGAAAAAGCTCTGTTCGTACAAGTCGGACAGGACGGTATAGAACTGCTGCCGTACCGCCATGGCTTCTTCTCCATGCCCGGTGAACAGACAGTATACCCGGCTTTTCAGGTCGTATCCCCATGTGGAAGCAAACCGGTTGGCCACATCCGCCCCCCAGTTGACGGAGGGGAGAAATTCCATGGTTTCGTCAAAGGCGTCCCGGGTGGACTGGGGGAACAGACCCAGATTGATGTAGGCCCCCATGTAGGAGGGTTCGTCCGTGAAGATGGCTTCGATTCTGCCTGCCCCCGCCAGCTTTTCCACATAGGGCCGGTAGGTGTTTTCCAGAAAAGCCGCCACAGCTTCTTTATTGGAAACGTCAATATACCGCCGGGCTTCGCAAACATTGTGGATGGCGTGGGTGCCTTCGTACATGGGCTTCCGGTAGAATACAGCGGCAGTCACAGGGCCGTCCGTTGTGTTTTCGTCGGACAGATCCGCCTGACCGGTGAGGTCGTAGGTCTTCCAGGGGGAAAGCAGGGCTTCTTCCGGGAGGGCATCCAGACTGTCGGTTTTCCAGGCATAGGCCGCATATACGCAGGTGTGTCCCTTGGGGAAGGGGATGGAGACAGGTTCTCCCGGGGCAAAAGTCACTGCTTTCATGGCCAGCCCCTGTGCCTGCCAGTCGGGATTGCCTTCCTCCAGGGTCAGACCGCCCGCCCCGCCGCTGGGATAGCCCTTTTCATCGTACAGCCATACCCGCAGTCCCATTTCCCCGCAGGTCTGCACCAGCCAGCGCAGGATAAACCATTCTTCGTCGTTCTTCAGGTATTCCGTCTGGCATACATTGGTCACCAGCCCCCCGAAGCCTTTGGCACGCAGGTCTTCCAGTACGGCACGGATAACCCGCTGTTTTTCGGCAATGGGAGCGTTTATGGGATACCCGAATCCGTGGGTCAGGGAGAGAGGGAGGTTCGGGATGGGATTTTCGGCAAACTGCCGCATCAGTTCGGTGAGAGACATATCGGTATTCCTTTCTGCATGGGGGAATGGTGTTTGTTTTTTTCAATATACCATGTTTCGGCAGAAATGTCAATCCCGACGGCAGAAAACGTTTATTCTCCCCGCATCTTCCGCCATGTCTCCGCCGCAGTTTTGGCTTCCTCCACCGCTTTCCGGAATCTGGGATCCTCCCGGACACCGTTGAACCATTCCCAGCCGGTCTGACGGGTCAGCAGGGTATACAGGAACGGCGGATTCTGCATGTAATAGGACGATGCTTCCATATCCACACTGTAGCTGTCGCAATGTCCGGATACGGTGTATTTTTTAACGGTAATGTCTCCGAAAAAGGCAGGCGCCCCCAGAGACAGCGGCACATTGTCCGGCAGGGCGAAATGCTTTTGGTATGCCTCCATTGCTTCGGTAAAATACCGGAATCCTTCCTCTGTCCGTCCGGCGCCGAACAGTCCCGCCGCGTACCGCATGGTGATAAAGGCATATTTGCACAGCCACCCATCGGGCACTTCTCCGTTTTCGCCGAAGGTATGGATCAGCCGCCGCAGGTATCCATTGTGTCCGATGGCAATGTCGGGATCCCCCCGGTGGTCAGCCTGTTTCGAGACGGCATGGAGCATGAGACTGACATTGTTTTTATACTTCTGCCGGCGCATGGCATCGTATTCCTCTTTCCGGAGAAGCCGTTCTTCCAGCACCTCTCCCCGGACATAGCTGTACAGCTTCGGGTTCATATCCAGCCAGCGGTCTGCTTCGCTGTCATCACACAACCGGCACATGGCGGCAACGGCACGGTACCGGACGGCATTGTCCGTACAGTTTTCCATGATCCTTTCGCAGGCTTCCCGCAGCAGGGCAAAGGATTCCGGCCCCTCGGCAAAACCCCAGTCGGACAATACCATCACAAGCGTATCGGCAATGTCATAGTTTTCCGGGTATTTCCGATAATATTCCGCAGCCAGTGCCAGTTGTTCCCGGCTGTCCAGCGGCCAGAACCGTTCGTAAAACCCCCGGATATCCTCCTGCACGCCGATTTCATCATTCCCCAGCAGCGTGTCGATTGTGACCCCCAGCGCATGGGATAGGCCCGGCAGAAGGGTGATGTCCGGGTAGCCGACCGCTCTCTCCCACCCCGAGACCGCCTGTGCCGAAATCCCGATCCGGCTTGCCAGCTGTTCCTGGGTCATGTTTTTCAGTTTTCTGTAATGGCTGATTTTCTCGCCAATGTGTAATTTCATGGTATCCGCTCCTGTATGGTGAAGTATCGCAGGCCTTTGATCTGCTTCCAGTATACCGGATTTTTCCCGGATCGTCAATAACGGGAATCTGTAGAGAAAACAAAGGATCCCTTGAGAAATCCAAGGAATCCTTTTGTTGTTTGCGATATCCGGTTTTATTTTTCTGCCTGCACCAGTCCTGCTGTGTATACATTGGTCATGCCGTCCGGCCGGCTCACATGCAGTACCGGTGTGTTCGGGTTCCGGTTGACTACATTGGTGATGACGGAGTCCTTCATGTATCCGGCAAGGGTGACGGCCGTGCTGCTGTTGCAGACCACGTTGGAGATGGTGACCCCCACCATGCTTTCCGGCTGGTTGTCCCCGTATCCGCCGCCGTCTCCCAGCAGCAGGGTACCGCCGTTGGGGTGTCCTGCAGGCCGGGCGTCAATGATACCGTCAATGACGATGTTGTAGATTTTCGTGTTGGCGGGCAGCAGGCGCAGTACCCAGCACAGGTAGGAGAAGGCGGTGACGTTCCGGATGATGATGTCGTGGATATCCCGTTCTCTGCGGGACCAGTCGTTGTGCATCACGTGGGTGGAACGCAGGGAGCCGCCGGGATGATAGGTTTCCACATTGGGTACGATGGCGGTCAGGGCAATCACGTCGTCCCCCGTTTCGCCGGTGATGTCGGAGATGGTGATATGGTGGCAGCCGTTGCGGATGTCGATGCCGTCCTGGTTTTCCATGTTCATGACCATCCCGTCGATTTCCTTGTGCATCCGCATGTCAAAGTCGATCTTTTCCACCCGGCCGAAGGAACAGTCTTCCAGAGAAATTCCCCAGCCGTGGGATTCTACAATATGCAGACCGGAGATGGAGAACTGTTCTGCCCGGGCAAAGAGGATACCGATCCCCCGCCAGTCGCCCCACTGGGACTCGTCAGGATTGCCTGCATCGGTACCGTAGGAGTGGTTGTGCACGTCCCAGAAATCCAGATGGCCGGACTTTTTCCGTTCTTCCGGTACCCAGTCGGCGTCGATGGCAATGATGTCCGCCGGGTGATGGGGGCAGGGATTGTGCTGGAGCTTGGAGGAATCCCCGCTGGCTCTGGGGTGGTCGGCCCCTTCCAGAATGCACAGCCCTTCGCCACGGATGTGGATGTTCCGGATGGGAGCGGGATCCGGGAAGCCGAAGCCGCAGTTGGCCGAGCGGAAGAAGTTGTCCCGGCATCTGTCGGAGAGCTTGATTTTGCAGTTTTGCAGAACGATGGTGGTGTTCTCGGGAAGCAGGATGGCCCGGTCGATGAGCCAGTATGTCCGTTCCGGCTCAATGGGGGACACCCGGGGGGAGATCACCACAATACCGTCTTCGGTACGGTTGGCGATGGCCCGTTCGATGGTTTCGCTGTCGGTTTGGCAGAGATAGTCGTTTGCGTGGATCATGGGGAAGACTCCTTTCAGGCAGAACAGATACAGATTCTGTCAGCAGTATACCACATTCTACCGGAGGGCGCAACAGAAAAATAATATTCTCCCCCGGTATTTACATCCCACACCCGCATGTGCTATAATACATCCATACAACCCAATAAACCGGAGGTAACCCATATGACTGCAAAAACATTCTGTGCCCACAGAGGCCTGTCTGCGCTGATGCCGGAGAATACCCTGCCCGCATTCGGCGCCGCACTGGCTTTCGGCTGTGACGAAATCGAGTTTGACGTTCGGCTCACCAGAGACGGCGGGCTGATCGTATCCCATGACGGTACACTGGAACGGATTTCCGACGGCAGGGGCAATCTGTCCGACTTCACCATGGCCGAACTGCGGGAGCTGAACATCGGCGTGAAGCACGGCTGGCAGGTACCCTTCTGTACCGTGGAGGAAGTGTTCGCCCAGTTTGCAGGCAGGATGCTCTTCAACATCCACCTGAAGGAACATGGGGAAGACGGATATCTGATCACCGAGCTGACAAAAATCGTGAAGAAATACGATGCCGCCGACAGTGTGTATTATGCCGCCTCCCCTGCGGAACTGGAATGGATGCAGAAGAAGGCACCGGAAATCCGCCGTTGTGCCATCCAGCTGCCGGGCGATACGATGCCCATCTGCGATATGGCAAAAACCTACGGATGCTGCCGGGTACAGTTCTGGCTGGGGATGTTCGATGAGCCGCTGGTCGAAAAGCTCCACGGGGACGGGATCCGGTGCAACCTGTTCTATGCGGACGACTTTGAGAATTACCGGCAGTATTTCGGAATGGGTGTGGATACCCTTCTGACCAACCGGATGGATCTGGCGGCGGACTACCGGAAAAAATATATGTAAGCAGACAAAAAAGACCACATGGGGCAGTACAAGTACCCTGTGTGGTCTTTCTGTATGGTTTGGTTACATTCGTTCAAACCCGAGAAAACGGGTTCCCTGCAAGGTCAGCATCCCCTGCTCCCCTGTCCGTAGGGTCTCATACAGGAGCGGATCCACTTCCATCTCCCGTTCCAACCCGTCCTCTGTTGCAAAAGTCACATAACAGGTGACAGAATCCAAGTACCGGCTGCGGTATTCCCGGGTTCGCTTGTCTGTGACGGCGGCGGAAAGGGTCAGGCGGGGAGAGCGGTTGTTTCTGTGCCATTGCAGGAGCTTCTGCACCGCAGTCCAGACAGCCATTGCCAGCAGGCCGAGGCCCAGCAGTCCCAGAAACAGCAGAATCTGTCCCTCTGCCGCAGAAGATCCCGGCCGGAGGATGGCTTCCATGTTGGCGGAACCGTCAGGCGTCATTTATTCCTGCATAGCGGCCAGTGCCTTTTCCCATGCGGTTTCCGCTGCGGTGATGGAGGACTGGAAGGTGGAAGCAAAGCTGCTGGGATTGTTCTTCATGACATTGTAGATACAGCCGGTCATGATCCCGCCGAAGGAGCTGTTGTATTCGTCCAGTGTATTCTTGGTCAGACCTGCCATGATCAGATCGATGCACTGACCGGACAGTTCATCACGGGAATATTTGGATTTCATAGCGGTTTCCAGGAACGCATCCATGTAGGTACGGTGTGCTTCGCCGCAGAGGGCTTCCAGGGTAGCGCCCACCATTTCCAGCTTGGCTTCCGCAGTGGACTTGGGCACACACAGCACGCTGCCGGATTCATGTACGCCGGAGTAGTACATATCCTGTGCTTCGTTCAGCTTGGGCATGGGGATGATCCCGTATCCGTTATCCATTTCTCGCAGGGTGGAGGAGGTTGCGGAGATCATACGAGCTGCCAGGAACAGGCTGGAACCTTCAGAGAAGGGAATGGCCTGGTCGGCGATGGTACCTTTCCCGATGAAAGAACCTGCGTTTTCCTTCATCAGAGCGTATGTCTTTTCGATGGCGTTTACGGTCTGTTCGTTGTTCATGGTGATGACCACGGCACCGTCTTCGTCCCGGCGGTACAGATCCATGTTCAGGCTCACAGCCCAGCCGGCCAGCTCTTCATACTGATTTTCAGACCAGAGCAGACCGTGAATATCCCCGTCATCGGCAATGCCGTCCCCGTTGGTATCCTGATATGCGCCCTGTACCAGTGTGTGCAGTTCATCGATGGTGAAGCCGCCGTCCAGTACCATCTGGTACATATCGTTGGCGTCCCCGTACAGATTGGTGTACAGATCCTTGTTGAAGTACATGATGCAGGTCTGGGCCAGATTGGTCAGCAGCATATCCCCAACCACAAACTGCATGGTTTTGCCGTCTACGGAAAGGGACTCGTTGGCAAACTGCCACCACCACGGAGAATCCCAGTTTACGTAGGGCAGATTGGTGATGTCCCGCATGTAGCTGTTCATTCCCTGACCGGCGGAAGTGTTGCCGGTGGGCAGGAAGAAGTCGAAGCTGTCGTCGGAGGACATAACCACATTCTTGAATACGGTAATGTCGTTGGCCAGAGAACCGCCGTCGGAGGCTGTCCACTGCAGGTCAATATTGAGCCGTTCGGAAACAGTATTGTTCCGCTGCCATACTGCGTCGGATACCGTGTCGCCGATGTTGTCCGTACCGCAGACGTCATTGGTGAGCCAGTAGCCGCCGGTGGTTCCGTCCAGCATGGAAGCAACACCCCGGAACAGACCGGTGATGGTGGCGCCGCCGAAGTCCAGCGTATCGGGCAGAGCGTCAAAATGATTGGCACGGAGGTCGGGATCCACTTCTGTTTCTGCGGTGGTCTCCGGCTGGGTTTCTGCGGAGGTGGTGTCGGAGGCAGTGTCCTCGCCCCCTGTGCAGGCCGGCAGCATCATCAGCAGGGCCAGAAGCAGGGAAATAAACTGAATATTCTTTTTCATGAAAAATACCCTTTCTGTTATGTATATCTTACGGATAAACAAAATCATTATATCATATTTTCCGCTTTTTGCAAATATGGAAAGATTCTAATTCTGGATTTCATACAGAGTATTTATTTATTCAGTTTTATACAGGTTTTCCTTATCGTTTCTCCATCACCAGCACAAAGTCATGCTTCGTTACTCCCAGTCCCACCGGGCCGGATGTGTCGATTTCCGTCCATTCTCCGGTGTCCAGATCCAGCAGAGTTACCCGGTACTCCGGCTCGATCCCATCCAGCACCACCGGTACCGCAGTCCGGCTGCGAAGGGAGAAGTTTTCCACAGGATCCCCGTCCCTGTCCCTGGTCATCACCGGCAGATTCACATAGTTCCGCAGATACACCAGCCGCACCTCTCCGTCGTCTGCGGAAAATGCCTTCTGCTGATACCCTGCAATGGGGGAAACATAGGGTGTGTATCCCGCAAAGTCCGCCCGGGTCAGTTCCGTCAGCGGTATACCCCCGCAGAGAGAGAAGCGCACGGGAATGCCGGTTTCCAGACTCCACTTCTGTGCTTCCAGCAGTTTTCCGTAATACGCACTTTCCCCCTTGACACAGAACCGGTGCATCCCGTCGGTGGCAGTTTTGTCCGGACACCAGCGGTGGTCGTGGTACAGGCAGTCTTTCTCCCCGGTTTTCCACAGGTTCTCAAACCATGCCTGCGCTTCGGTGATGTCGATTTCCAGTACCGTGTCCCGTACCAGCGGGCGTCCCTCCAGTCTGCGGAACACGTCCGACACTGCGTGGTACTGTCCGTTGCCTCTGGCCATCCACGCCACGCATCCCGCCGCACCGGACAGCATGGTCATCCATACCATATCCCGGGAAAGGAGCATGGCGGCTTCTCTGTCGGTTTCCGTCTGTGGTCTGCGCAGATGCATGACTTCCCATTCGCCCATCATGGTGGGAACGATGGCGGCGGTGTACTGCAGGGCCATGTCGGAGATGGCGGCGTAGTCGATGCCGGGACGGGAACCGCAGATGTCCGCATAGTTGTGCAGGGAGAAGAAGTCCGGAGCGATCTCCCGGTTCCAGTGGATGGTGTCATGGCCCAGAATGCTGACGCCGGGGTTGCTGATGCAGACAGGCAGGTCGGGTGCGGTGCGGCGGATGTGGTCCACCATATCCCGGTGCCAGTCCAGATAGGCAGGGGTGTCCTCCCAGCGGAAGGTGTTCATGGGATCCGCATGGGGAGAGGCCCAGCCGGATTCGTTGAAGACCTCCACGGCAAACAGGTCGGGCATCTCCTGCAGCAGGGGCAGAATTTCGTCCAGAAAACGGTGACAGCAGTCCCGCACATCCGGATCGGTGAAAAAGTCGTGGTAGGAGACCATGTCATCGGTGTTTTCCAGAAACCGTCTCTGGCTGGGGGCGGCGTTCTGGATTTCTTCCGGTTTCCAGAGCCGTCTGCCCCAGTAGGTGCGGGTATCCCTCTGGCAGTAGAAGCTGCATTCCGGTTCGGTAAACAGGCACAGCTGCAGCTTCATCCCATACACCCGTGCCTCTTCCATGTAGGCCCTGATCTTGTCAAGCAGCGGCAGATTCACCCGCCCGCCGATGTCCAGCCCTTCCCAGGCAGATCCGCCGGAATCCCCTCTGGGAAACATCCGGATCATGGTACAGCCGTCCTCTTCGGCATAAAACCGCAGAATCTTCTGCCAGACCGCTTTGGTGGTACGCTGGAATTCGATGAGGGAGGCACCGTGCTGTGATCCGCCCCCCGGTTCTTCGTCGATATAGTATCCCCGGAAATAGCAGCCGAACTGCCCCATGGGGATATAGCGGGAACCGTCTTCGTTATAGAAATAGCCGTTCCGGAAATGCATAAGTGAGTTCTCCTTTTGGGAGGATAGATTTGATTCTATTATACTGTTCTGGGTATCTGGTGTCAAGGGGGGCAGGGGGGATTTTGTACTGGCGTACAGCGGGGGAGAGGGTGGGATGTTTTCTTTGATTTGGATTTTCTTTCGCCTGACAGCGGGGGAGAGTTTCTACGGCCATAGAAAGGGAAAGATGGCTTTTGCTTACAGCGGTTTGGTTGGTACGATAACCATCGTAGGGGTGTCCTTCCGGACGGGACTCAGAGGATAGGGGAGGAGGGAAATTGTCGCTCAGGTGCCGCGTCATCCCTCCTCCCCTACCCTCCGAGACCTCCCACCC
>JAFQGY010000264.1 GCA_017415325.1 Clostridia bacterium | reverse complement strand
GATACCATTCTCCGGGGGCATCCAGTTCTTCCAGCACATTGAAGAAGTAATAGGGAGCATGTTCCTTGGCACCGAACTGGCTCACATAAGTGGTTTCCATGATACGGGTCTCCGGATTCAGGACGGTGATGGGAGAGGATTCGTCTGCCCAGCCATATTTCGGATATCCGAATACCCATACATCCTGCAGGTTTTTCCAGCCTTTCACCCGTTGGGCAGTATCCTTGTCAATCCGGCGGATATCTCCCGGAGGATTGCGGATCTGGCTCCATTCTGCATCGGAGAGCTTGGGTTTGCCGGTGGGTTCCTTACAGCGTCCTTCCCGGAGAACCTCTTCCGTATACAGAAAATCCGTATCGGGATACCGGGCAATTTCCATACGGGTATCGTTTACAAACAGCTCACACCACATGGGAGACAGCACAGCACCGTCGTATTTATGGGCAGAACCGTGAGAGCCGATGGCACAGATTTCTCCCCAGTCCGCACGGGTCAGACCAAATGAGTTCAGATCGGCTTTGACCACTTTGTCCGGTGCTTCCCCATGCAGACGACTCTTTTCTGCCTCGTTCAGCGGAGAAAAATCGGTTATGTGCAGCTTTCGTCCGCCGCATAGAGAAACTTTTCCTTCTGCTGTATACGTGATGGGACATTCTGCGGTACCGGAATCGGCAGCTCCAAAAGTCAGACAATCGATTGTATATGTTCCTTCCAAAACGGTTACGGTAATCGGCTCCGCAAGACCGTGTGCAGTATATTCCCGAACGGCTTTCTGGGCCTGGGAAATGGTGGCAAACGGTGCCTGGCGTGTACCGGGGTTTGTATTGCATCCGGTGACAGAGACAAAAAACTGCCGCATATGGTTTCCTCCTGTGCAAATCAATCAGAAGTAGTGTGGGAATGCGTTGAATTTATAGAAATTATAACAAGAACTATGGAATAAGTCAATATCCTTTCTGGATTTTATAAGAAATAAAACCTCCGGGGCGTGATCCCTGAAGGTTTCCTGACATATTTTGCTGACAGATCATGTGCTGCGTGGATCGGAATGCAGATACGCATGGATAAATGTATCCATATCCGCAAATTCCCGTACCGGCAGACCGATTTTTTCGTATACGGAACGGTATTTCTGCAGTGCTCTGTCAAAGCATACTGCATTGCCGGACAGGTTATCCGGGTCGAACTGCTGCATAACATCAATAGGTTCCAGAGCAAATTCGGTTTCCAGTTCACCAAGCATCATCTGGAGGGAGAGAAGATTCATGAAGGAAGAAAACACATCACCCCGGTGTGCAGCTTCTGTCATTTTATTTTTCCAGTTGGAATACATTTCTTCATATGTTCCGCGCAGATTTTCAGGGGTGGGAGTCATTTTTTCTTTCGGATGCTGCAGATGATTGTTTACCAGACGCAGGAGCAGGGTGAGATGGGACTGGATATCCATGACAGAAGCGGCACAGATTACCGCAGTCACCGGTTCCTCCAGTGAGAACGGAAGATGCAGCTGTTCCAGTTCTTCAAAGGTTCTTTTGGTGCCGCGTCTGAAGTAGGCACCATGATACAGCATCACTGCATCCAGAAGCAATTGGATACAGCAGCCTGCAGCGATTCTTGCGGCAGAGAGGGAGTCTGCCAGACAGCAGTCTGCATACATTTCTTTTGCCTGACGAAGCAGTTTATCTGCACAGGCATACCGTTCTTCGGAAGCCAGTATTGCAGAAGCCTGTTTTTTCAGGGCGTCCAGGCGAATGCATGCAACTGGATCTTTTACATATACAATCCGGCTGTCAAACAGCTTGGCCAGATGGGGATGGGGACAACGGGCATCTTCTGTCAGCATATCCCAGCTTGTACAGTAAATATCATAGCCTATACCGCAGTCCTGCTGCAGAAAAGCATCGCTCACTTTTATACCATCTGCATCGTTAATCAGAATCAGCAGATCCAGATCGGATTTTTCATGTGTATCTCCGGTAGCCACAGAACCATATATACCAATCAGTGCCAGCGAATCCGGGCATACCTGTTCTGCTTTCCGGATAATGGCACCGATAATTTTCTCCTGGTCGGGATTGGTGAAGTGGATATCCGTCTGCAACTGTTCGTGATGCATCCCGGTTTCCTCCTGAATAAGTAAGTATAGAATGGCAGTCATAACAAATACAAAAAGGCCATTCGGGAAGTGAATAGCCTTTTCTGTGCACTGGGGTAGCAGGATTCGGACCTGCGAATGCAGCAGTCAAAGTGCTGTGTCTTACCGCTTGACGATACCCCAATTTGTACCATAACATTATATCACAGAGATGAGATATTGTCAAGGGTGAATTTTCTTCTTTTTCTGCTTGGGAACCGGTCACTCTTTGGGATTACGCAATAGTAATCCTGCGCAGGGTGGTTTTATTCAGACATCCGCCTTCCGGAGTACCGCCGCTGCAGTATGCCAGCAGCAGAGTTTTTTCATCCAGAAAATACATAGCCGGATAACAGAATCCCCGGGTAGGGTCTTCTTCCAGAACAACCGGCGCGGAAAAACGTGTACCATCGGTGGATTCTGCGATTACCAGAGGATTACGTCCGCCGGTCCATACCGGAGATTTCGGACGGAGGGTGTATTCCGGGGTGGGGTTCCATACGGCATAATACTTTCCGCTGTATGGATTCTGTTTGATGAGCATGGGAGAGGCAGGAGATGTGAAGCGGGAGGGCTGCGGTGTGAACCAGCGTTCTCCTCCATCCACGGATACGGTTTCATACTGGTACATCCGGTCTGTCCGGGCATAACAGTACAGAGCACCGCCGGGGAGTTCGATCATACCGGGTTCCTGCAGTCCGGTGCCGGAATAGCTGTCTGCCAGATGAAGTACAGGCCAGTTCTGGGACCATGTGAATCCGTCATCTTTGGAAACAAAGAAGTACACACTGGAGCGGCCATCGCAGTGTTCCTTTCCATCGGGCATATACTGGATGGAAGAAGGATGTTTGGCGGCGGGGACTACCCATGTGCCGTTGGAGAGATGAACTACGCGGTCGTTGTTCACCACAAAATATCCCGGATATCCGCAGGGGAGGCACATGGCTTCTCCGCATGGATGATCAAAATCATCTTTATACCGGCGAAGAATATAGTCAGATGTGAGTCCGGGATGCTTCAGAAGGTAGAACAGCCCGATGTCACCGTTGTTCATTCTGGCCAGGGTTACACTCATGACATTCTTTTCCCCGTATTCTTCCGCACGAACCAGAGTTGCATAATTCTCTGTATCCCATGTTTCGCCGTTGTCATAGGAATAAATGGCACAGATGGCACAGGCGGCATGGTCATCGGCACTGTCTGCATGATACCGGCTGTATGCAAATGCAATTCTGCCGTCGG
>JAFQGY010000263.1 GCA_017415325.1 Clostridia bacterium | reverse complement strand
TCCGGAAGTGCAGAAATACCGGTATGCGTTCGCCATGTTCCATTCCGTATGGCCGCACAGTATTGCACATATGTATGCGAGAGCGGTTCTGCAGGGGGAAATGGATTCATCCTGCAGGAACATAGTTGACAAATAAAAAAACAACAAAAAGAGCAGTACCGCAAAGGAATCCATTATCCTTCGCCTGTGCTGCTCTTATGTCATTTTATTCGTTATTTTTCGTATATCAATTGAAGATACCATCCCAAAGTGATATAATAGTCAGGTATGTATCCGTTCCATCGAAAAGAAGGTGTATTTGTGTTTAAGACAAAAACGATAGATGCCACAAAAGGCGCAATGGTTCCGCAGATCATTCTCTTTGCGGTTCCATTGATATTGACAACGCTGATCCAGACACTGTTCAATGCAGTCGATATTGCTGTATTGGGGAACATGGCAGACACACGTGCTGTTGCGGCTGTCGGGGCACCAACGACAATCATCCATCTGATTATTGATGCCTTTGTCGGAATCTCTTCCGGTGCCAAGATTGTTCTTTCCAGACTTGTGGGACGGAATGATGAGAAAGAACTCCATCGTACCATTGACACTGCCATCGTACTGGCAATCGTTTTCGGACTGGTCGTTGCGGCTGTCGGAATCCTGCTGGCTCCGTTCTTCATGAAACAGATCGATTGTCCGATGGAATGCTTTGCAGATGCTGTTCTGTATCTTCGCATCTATCTGGCCGCCGCCCCTGCCATCCTCCTGTACAATTACGGTTCTGCAGTACTGACATCCTCCGGCGACACACGCAGACCTTTGTATTATGCAATTGCAAGCGGATTTCTGAATGTGGTTCTGAATATCCTGCTGTGTCTGCTCCTTTCGCAAAAGGTTGCCGCCGTAGCGATTGCAACAGCCGCTTCCCAGATCCTGGCTTCCGCTCTGATTATGGTCCGGCTGTGCCATCTGGATGGGATAATGCGCGTACAAATCAAACGGATCCGTTTTCATTTCAGATCCTGCATGCAGCTTCTCCGTTTCGGCATTCCTCTGTCCCTGCAGACTCTGATTTACCCGCTGGCCAATCTGCAGATTGCGTCTGCCATCAACAGCCATGGGGTTGCCTGTATGGCGGGCAACAGCGCCGCAAGTACGGTAGAACAAATGACAGCTGCATTCCGGAACGCTTTCGGTGCTTCTACAGCTACCTTTATGGGACAGAACCTGGGAGCAGAAAAGCCGGATCGAGTGAAAAAATCGCTGTGGTATAATCTGGCTCTGGTACTTGCTGTCAATACGTTTGTAAGCACAGCCGTCCTCGTGACAAACGAATACTGGATGCATATTTTCCTGAAGGATGATCCCTCCTCCGTGAGATATGCGCTTATCCGCAACGATATGCTGATGGCCGCTTCCGTATTCGTCTCCATAAACGCCGTTCTCGGAAACGCAATACAGGCATTCGGATATCCGATCTGGAGTACCGTCAACTCTGTGGTCTGGGTTCTTGGGCTTCGTGCTGTCTGGATGGCATTTATATATCCGGTTTCGTCTACATATGCAAACCTGATTCTGTGCTTTGCCGTTTCCTGGGCATGCACCACCTTATGCAATATCGTGATTTTCTCTGTCGTTTACACACGATATAAAAAAGGGAAATACATGCGTATCTGAGCTCTCATTTTTCTCTGCATTCTGTATCGCGTTTCCCAGTGCTTTTCCCTTCCGGTTCCTTTCTCGACATACGAACGCCATCGGGACCGCATATGTCGAGAATTCCACATCAATTTCTGTATTGAAATGATCCACCGCTTTGATCAGCCCGATACAGCCTACCTGAAACAGATCGTCCAGATTTTCCCTTCGGTTTGTAAAACGCTGGACAATACTGAGTACCAGACGCAGGTTCCCATCGATCAGCTTCTCTCTGGCAGCCATATTGCCTTCCTTCACCTGCAGTAGCAATACTTTTTTCTCCTGAGAGGTCAGTGTCGGCAGTTTTGCCGTATTGACGCCGCAGATTTCCACTTTATTATAATACATGTTTCCGGACCTTCCCTTTGTGTTTTGCACGCTACCAGTATTGCCAGCCACAGGGAGGGATTATGCATGGGAGATATTGGCGGGAATCTGCTTCTGAAAAGGAAAATATTGTTTGGAATTGACATATACGATTAAATATGATACACTATTCTCATATAAACAATATGTCAGGCAGGTGATCATCATATTTTCTGAAACAGTTCTGTTAATTGGAGCAGGAACCCATTTTACAGTTTCCAAAGACTGGAATTTTGTAGATACAGTACAAACCTGTCGTATTTATTATGTTCATGATGGCCAAGCATCATACCATTCTAACACAGAATTAATAACACTACAAAAAGGTTATCTATATTTCTTCCCTCCCAATTTACCATTTCAAGCATATAGCGATCTGAAAAACCCTTTAACTCATACTTTTTTTGATTTTATCATGTGGCCGCCGATTATCATGGATCATGTTCTATGTATAGATACTAATATTTTTCCTTGTTTCAATCATCTTATTGCTGCCGCTGATGACATTCTGTCCCGAACAGGTGTCTTTTATCGAGCCCATGAGATACACAAGAATGATACTACCCCACTAATCTGCTGCCTTAATAGTATTATTAATTGTCTTCCTCTTGCCGTTCCAGATATACAGTACGTAAGTGATCCGGATATTCTGGAAGCTCTGAATCAAATCCACACAAATTATCCGGCCAATCTCAATATATGCCAAATTGCCAGTAGTCTTGGATATCATGAAGATTCCTTTATCAGAAAATTCAAGAAAACCATGCACATTACTCCATATCAATACATAAAATCCATACGACTTATAAAAGCACAGCAACTTCGCAGAGAGGGGCTGACATACGCCCAAATATCCGATGCTGTAGGATATACAGATGCTGCATCGCTTTGTCATGCCATGAAAAAATCGATTTTTGACAACAACTTATAGTTTTTTTACATTGACATACTTATTTTCCTTAAGTATAATATGGCCATATCTTATACTTAAGGAGCAATACAATGAAAAAATGGCAAAAATTACTCCCTCTTTATTTAGCTTTATGTATTCTGTTCACTGCCTGTAACAGTTCTCCAACCGAATATGAAAAGGAAGCCATTCTACAAACAGAAACTGTTCGCTCGGAAACTACTTCTTTGGACTTACTCCCAACTACCGATTTTGATGCATACGGTTTTCACATATTAGCATACAACAATGCCTACATGGAGCATCGCGCTGAAGAAATTACCGGTGAAGTTCTGAATGATGCCGTTTATACACGAAATATATATGTAGAAGATCGTTACAATATTGATATTAACGTTACAGACATGGACCATGATACTTATGTGTCCACTCTCCAAAATAATATACAAGCCAATGAGGATGCTGTAGATTTATATCAGATTTTTCTTTCTTATGCCGCAGGATATCCTGTTCGTTCAGGATATTTTATGGACTGGAATGACATTCCATATGTCAGTGACAATATGAATCAGGCATGGTGGAGCCAGCTTGGCATAGAACAGCTTCAAATCTGTGGGAAGAATTATCTCCTCAATGGCGATATCGGTCATATGACGCTAAGTTGTACACAGGCAATCTTATTCAACAAAGACTTACTAACAGATCTGGGTATACCATATCCCTATACAGATGTTCTGAACGGAACCTGGACACTGGACAAACTGCTTTCCCTCTGTGATGGACAGGATATTGACTTAAACGGTGATGGGGCATTGACTGCAGAAAATGATCAATTCGGTTTTATGACAACAAAGTGGATTGCACCTGTTGGAATTGCTATCGGTTGTGATCTGGAGACACTTCGATATACCGCAGAAGGGTATCCGGAATTAAACCTGATGACAGAAAAGATGTTGGATGTCTTCAATAAAGCATATAAATTGATCTGTACCTCGGGGCTGGAACTGGACGATTACCATATGGTATCCCTGGATACGATTCCTTATCGCACATTCTGGGAAAACCGTGCTCTTTTCACAGCAGCCACTATTGGAATTATGACAGATTTAAGAGATATGGAAAATTCTTTCGGTGTCCTCCCAAATCCCAAATATGATATTGAGCAAGAACATTATATCTCCTGTGTAGATGCTGGTACTACTACTGCTGCAATTGCTGTGACGGCCACTGACATAGAACGTACCGGGCTTATTGTAGAAGCGCTCTGTGAAAAGGGTTCTGAAACTGTTATACCTGCGTTTTACAACACAGTTCTGCAAAACAAGGCTTCACGTGATGAGGAAAGTTTGACCATGCTTGACATCATCCGGGAATCTGTCTGCATCGATCCCTTATATGTATATGATTTTGGTGGTATGGGATTTCTTATCCAGAAAGCTATCACCAATAAGAACCCTAATATTTCCAGTCAATATGCTGCAAAAGAAGCTGCTGCATTGACTTCAATAAATACGTTTTGGGAAGTTTTTCAGTAAAAATTGATCACCAATATATAGAAAGGTTGCTTAACTATGACAAACAGAGAATGGTTCAAACAGGCAAAATTCGGGATGATGATCCACTGGGGTCTCTATTCCCTGCCGGCCGGCGAATGGCGCGGGGAACGAATGACTGAAATCGGTGAATGGTGCCAGCAGTACTTCCGGATCCCCAACCGGGAATATCATAAGCTGGCAGGAATCTTCAATCCTATTTATTTCAACGCAGAAGAATGGGTAAAACTGGCAAAGGATGCAGGGATGCAGTACATGGTGTTCACATCCAAGCATCATGAAGGCTTTGCCATGTATCATTCCAAAGTATCCAAATTCAATATTGTGGATGCAACCCCCTTCGGTCGTGACGTGCTGGCAGAACTGGCTGAGGCATGCTACAAGCACGACATGAAGCTGGGACTGTACTATTCGCAGGAACTTGACTGGAGCGAACCCAACGGCGGCGGCTACACCAGCGGAAAAACATGGTGCGGCGGAAGAGGATACTGGACCAACAACTGGGACTTCCCGGACGACGCCAATAAGAATTTCACCCAGTGTTTCAACGATAAGATCAAGCCCCAGGTGAAAGAAATTCTGACCGGCTACGGCGACATCTGTCTGATCTGGTTTGATACGCCCGGCGTCATCACACCCGAACAGTCGGAAGAACTGTATCGTATGGTCAAGCAGTATCAGCCGGAATGTCTGGTGAATTCCCGGATCGGCAACGGACGCGGGGACTACGGTTCTGCCGGGGACAACGAAATTCCGGAAGACGACAAGGGTGCAATGCTGTTTGAAACCCCTGCCACACTGAACGACACATGGGGATACAAGTCCTTCGACAACAACTGGAAGGATGCAAAAACGGTGAAGCAGATCAAGGAACATCTGAACGCCCGTGGGATCAACTATCTGCTGAACGTAGGGTCGGATTATCTGGGACGGATTCCGGGGCCTGCTGTGGATATTCTCCGGGAAGTGGGAAGAGACTGAGCTGCCGATACAAACCCCAGAACAAAAAAAGAAGCCTGTTCTGCCAGCATCATGGTTGGTAAAACAGGCTTCTCTTTCATTTTACAAGTTCCGGCATTTCTGCCAGCATCTTTTCTATGGGAATACCATACCCACGGGCAGGATCCGAAATCAGGACATGCGTAACCGCCCCAATGAGTTTTCCATCCTGTACAATCGGCGAACCTGACATTCCCTGCACAATCCCGCCGGTTTTCTCAATCAGTACCGGATCGGTAACCGTGATTTCAAAGTTCCCGCCTTCCGCCTTACGGGGTTCACTGATACATATGCTGTATTTCTCTGCACATCCCCCATCCAGAGTACACCAGATATACGCCTCCCCGTCGTGAATCTCGTCCGTTTTGCCGAGATATAGTTTTTCTTCCGGTACCTTATCATATGGAATTTCCCGCAGAATACCATATACGCCGGATGGAGTATTGCCCAGCAGAACACCGGACTGCTTCTCTGTGAAATAGCCCATCAGTTCCCCCGGTCTGCCAGAAATTCCTCTGGATACACCGGATATGGTCACATCCACTACCGTTCCACGGCCCATAGGCAGCAGATCGCCTGTGTTCTGGTCACAGATACCATGTCCCAGGCCGGCGAACGCACCGGTTTCCGGCAGCAGAAAGGTCACAGTACCAATCCCTGCGGTGGTGTCCCGGATCCACATACCGGTTTTGTATTTCCCTTCCGCTGTGCTGTATACCGGCTGAAATTTTGTCGTGCATTCTTTTCCGTCCCGTTCATAACGGATTTCCACCGGACTGCTGCTGTTCTCGATTTTCTGCACAAATTCTTCCCCTGTGCTGACCCTTATATCGTTTACAGCAAAAATTCTGTCTCCGATCCGCAGTCCGGCATCAAAGGCAGGCATACAGCTTCCGGTTTCTGTCGTCACCTCTGTAAATCCCACCACGACCAGTCCCTCACAGGCAAATTTCACCCCGAACGCCATTCCGCCCGGCAGTACCGTTTCCGGCATTGCTGCTCCCACCGGCAGTCCGCACCGAATACACAGCAGTACAAGAATATATATAAGCCATTTTTTCTGTCGGTTCATATGCATATCCATCCCTCTTTCATACAGTTCCCTGCTCCTGATTTTTTGTTACGGCTTTATGATATGCAGTCTCCAGGGAATTATGTGATGCAATTCTGTTCGGGAATGGAAAAATCATGCAGAAAACTCCGGCGGCTGTTACGGCATACAGTTCCTGCTTACAGTATTGTTTGTCTTATACAGCCTTCACGGGAGGGGTGATCCGCTCGGCATTGCCATGGTAGAACTGTTCCAGCAGCGCTTCCGGCAGTTCCAGTGTATCGATGAACTGCGCCAGATCGTTGTCAAAATAATCCCGGGCATAGATAAATCTATCCGGATGGGCCAGCATCAGCGCTCTGGTGTATGCCGGATCCCGTTTCAGGGCATTCAGGCAGGATCCCGCCGAGCAGTCGCAGTACAGATTGGGGTATTTTTCCAGAAGCTGTTCAATTCTGCCGCCGGGAACCACGGGGCCTTTCGGGTATGCCTGACTGCTTCCCAGATCGTCTGCAGAAATATGACACCAGAAGCCGGGAGCATGGCCCAGAAAATTGGTTTCCGGACACAGCTTCAGCACCCGTTCCAGGGTATCAATATCGCCACCGTACCACCAGGAACGTCTGGGGAATTCCCGACCGGTCATCTGCGCACCGTAATTGTCAAAATGCAGTGTGACAGGCAGTCCCATTTCGCCGCAGAAACGGAACAGCGCAATGGCATCCGGGTTGTCGTACATCATCCGCAGTTTAACCTCGCCGCAGATCTGTACATTATAGGTATGGATAGCGGCTTTCATTTTCTGAACAGCATCCGCTTTTCTGGGATCCGGTGCATATCCCAGGATAAACCTGTCGGGTGCTTTCTGTTTGTATTCCCAGCACTGCATAAACGGTACGGGAGAGGTGCCATCTTTACCCAGCGAAAAAGCGTAGATGGTGTTCGGATCCCATTCATCATCCGGACATTCCCAGGACAGCAGCCATGTTTTTCCTATCCCCTTTTCATCCATATCGGCAATATGTCTTTCAAAATTTCTTCCATGGTAGTCCGCATGGTTATGTGCATCGATTTTATACATAGTCTTTCTCCTTATTCAGAGGATTATGTTCCGTAATTCCCGTACATACTGGAATTATATCACATTTTCATTATATTTGCAATTGCTGCCGCTGCGGATTCCCCGATACACAACAAAAAAAGCCGTCGGGATTTCTCCTGACAGCTTTTCTTTTGACTGTTGAAACAGACGTTATCGCACTGCTTCCGGGAAAATTTCCTGTGGAAAACTCCCCTTTTTGAGGACGAACCCCAATTAGTCGGCGTAAACGCTTACCTGTCTTCTGCCATTGGCAATGTTTTCAAACTTAACCTTGCCGTCGATCAGAGCGAACAGAGTATCGTCGGAGCCGCGGCCCACGTTGTTACCGGGATGGATGTGGGTGCCTCTCTGTCTGATGATGATGTTGCCTGCAGTTACCTTGGAACCGTCAGCGGACTTAACGCCCAGACGCTTGGATTCACTGTCACGGCCGTTCTTGGTAGAACCTACACCTTTTTTATGTGCAAAGAACTGTAAACCGAGTCTGATCATTGTTATTTCCTCCATATTTATTTTTGTATCCGGTCCTCATGCATCCAATATGTCCACATCCAGAAATTCGTAATATTCTTCCGTCAGATCCACCAGCTGGTAATAATATCCTTCAAAGAGACCGCCAATCGCAAAACGGATTTTTTCATCCGCCGTGGTCAGCACCTCTTTGCAGGTTACCCGGATGTCTGTATTGACATCGTCAATGGTGTATTCCGTGCTTGTCTTATAGGCAACTTCAATGGTGTTCAGGATCAGCATGGTCATGGCGGATATGGCGGAACAGAGGATATCGTCCCCTTCTTCCCCGAAACCCGTATGGCCTGTTTCCTGAAAACCCCAGAATGTACCGTTCTGTCGGAAAAATGTAACCTTTGTCATAGACCATGTACCTCTATCGGATCGACCGGCACCTGTCATGCGACAGATCCACCATTAAAACGCGATCTTGTTGATCTGAACCTTGGTATAAGGCTGTCTGTGACCGATCTTCTTCTTCTCGTTTTTCTTGGACTTGTAGGTCATAACGTAGATCTTCTTAGCCTTGCCGTTCTTCACTACGTTGGCAGATACGGTTGCACCTTCCACTACGGGAGAACCAGCCTTGAAGCCTGCATCAGAGGATACAGCCAGAACCTTATCAAAGGTAATTTCTGCGCCTTCTTCTGCTTCCAGTTTTTCAACGAAGATGGTGTCACCTTCGCACACTTTGTACTGCTTACCGCCTGTTTCAATAATCGCAAACATTCGTAACAGCACCTCTCTTTCCTGTGTTACTCGCTTAGTCGGTATACAGAAAACTGTATTTCAGGAACCTGACATCATGCGGCAGAATATATTGTATCATGTTTCGACTTGTAAGTCAATAGGATTCCGACAATTTTTTATCTGAATTTACCGGAAATTTCCGCTTATTTTTGGGCAGCTTCCACAGCAGCCGTCAGGGTATTTTCCAGCAGCATGGTAATGGTCATAGGCCCTACGCCGCCGGGAACGGGGGTAATGGCGGATGCTTTCGGTTCCACAGAGGCAAAGTCCACGTCACCCGTGAGTTTTCCGTCTGCTCTGCGGTTCATGCCCACATCAATGACAACAGCCCCATCCTTCACCATGTCGCCGGTGATGAAATCCGCCTTGCCGATGGCTACTACCAGAATGTCTGCCCGGCGGGTTACTTCCGCCAGATCCTTTGTACGGGAATGGCAGATGGTGACAGTACCGTTGGTGTGCAGCAGAAGCATGGCCATGGGCTTGCCCACAATGTTGCTGCGGCCTACCACCACACATTCCTTCCCCGACACGGAGATCTGTTCATGCTCCAGCATTTTCATGACACCGGCAGGCGTACAGGGGAGGAAGGAATATTCGCCCAGCATGATCTTCCCGGTATTCAGCAGATGGAAGGCATCCACATCCTTTTCCGGCGGGATGGCCGCAATGACAGCTTTTTCGTCCAGATGCTTCGGCAGAGGAAGCTGCACCAGAATTCCATGGATCTTCGGATCGTTTTTCAGTTCTTCGATTCTGGCAAGGAGCTGTTCCATGGTGGTTTCCGCTGCCATTTCATACACCTGCGAATAGAATCCCACATCTTCACAGGCTTTCTTTTTGTTGCGTACATACACCTGGGATGCCGGGTCTTCCCCAACAATGATCACAGCAAGTCCCGGAGCATATCCATGTGATTCCGTAAAGCCCTTTGCCCGTTCTGCAATATCTGCACGGGTTTCCGCCGCAATCTTTTTACCGTCAATAATTTTAGCCATGATCAGTTCTCCTTATCCGGTTCATCTGTTTCTTCTGCTTCGTTTGTTTCCGTTTCCTTTGCCTCTTCCGGTTCTGATGCTGTCGTATGCAGTTCATCATACACGGACGTATATTCCACTGTTTCCGCTGCGGCTTTTTTTACCCGGAAGTGATGCACCACAAATATAACAATTCCCAGAATGCAGGACACAAATCCCACAAACTGCGAGATCCGCACAGGGCCCAGATACAGGCTGTCTGTCCGGAGCCCTTCGATCAGCATCCGGCCGAATCCGTACCAGATCAGGTACATGGCAAACATCTGCCCGTCAAATTTCTTCTTTTTATATATGTTGTGCAGGATGACAAATCCCACCAGATT
>JAFQGY010000262.1 GCA_017415325.1 Clostridia bacterium | reverse complement strand
ATCTCCACGTAGACCCGGCCATCGAAGTGCTGGCAACCACCCGTTTCCCGCTGGTGAACTACTTCCACGCCTCCAATAAGGTCATCGACATGCCGGTGGTATGGACCAAGTACTGGGGCTGCGGCAGAGTGTTCTACACCTCTCTCGGTCACCACGATGATGTATTCGACATCTCTCCCAATGCTGCCGTTATCATGCAGAGAGGGATGAAGTGGGCCGCAGAAGGCAAGCAGTACGCCATGGACAACGGCCTGTCTTCCGCAAAGTACGAAAACAACGCAAAAATGTATTGAGATCCGGCAGAGATCATACAGAACAGGAAGGATACTGACCATGAAGAAAATCAAGATTGGTTTTGTGGGCGTTGGTGCCATTTCCGGGATTTATCTGGAAAACATCACCAATATGTTCAAGGAAATTGAAATCATCGGCGTGTGTGACCTGATCCGGGAACGGGCGGAAAACGCTGTGAAGAAGTACAACATTCCCAAGCTGTACAACGATATGCATGAACTGTTCGCCGATCCCGAGGTGGATATCGTGCTGAACATCACCCGTCCCTACGAACACTATGAAGTGACCAAGGCCGCACTGAACGCCGGCAAGCATGTATACAGCGAAAAGCCGCTGGGTGCTTCTCTGGAAGAAGGGAAGGAACTGGTTGCTCTGGCAAAGGAAAAGGGACTGCTTCTGGGCGGCGCTCCCGATACCTACCTGGGTGCGGGGATCCAGACCTGCCGGAAGATCATCGAAGACGGCACCATCGGTGACATTGTGGGATGCGCCGGCTGGATGGTATGTCACGGCCACGAATCCTGGCATCCGGACCCGGAATTCTACTATAAGTACGGCGGCGGCCCCATGTTCGATATGGGTCCCTACTACCTGACCTGTCTCGTAAATCTGGTAGGCTGCGTGGAAGCGGTTTCCGCCATGACCAAGATCTCCTTCAAGGAAAGACTGATCACCAGCCAGCCCCACAACGGCGAAATCATCCAGGTTGACGTACCCACCTATTATGCCGGCAACCTCCGCTTTGAGGGCGGCGCCATCGGTACGCTGATTACCACCTTCGACGTACACAACACCGCCCGGAACAACTGTCTGGAAATCTACGGTACCAAGGGTACGCTGTATGTTCCCGACCCGAACACTTTCGGCGGCCCCGTATTCCTGCAGCTGGCCGGGGAAGAAAAGAAGGAAATCGAACTGGCCTTCAACTACCCGAACAACAGCCGTGCCCTGGGGCTTGCGGATATGGCAAAGACTGTGGCGGACGGCAAGTGCTGTTTCAGAGCCAACTGCGGCCAGACCTACCACGTTCTGGAAATCATGGAAGGCTTTGCAAAGAGCGGCGTGGAACACAGGGAAGTGGAAATCCTCTCCCGGTTCGACAAGACCCCTGCCATGGATCCCACTCTGGAAGTTGGTATTCTGTAAGAGGGAACGGGTATACATCCATAAACGACTTTCGAGCATGACTGCATGTATGTGAAAAAGGAGGTCGCTTTATGAAAAAAACGATTCTGACACTGGTGCTGACAGCCCTGTTTGTGACCGTGTTCGCACTGCCTGTTTTCGCCAATGCCGCCCAGCCGCCCTGCTTTACCATACTGGTGAACGGTGCGCCGGAGGATCTGCAGATCACAGCAGTTTCGCCGGAAGGTGCACGGCAGGAACTGTATCCGGTGCGGCGTGGATGGGAAAGTTATTTCAGCTTTCACTACTATATGGACGGGAACCATCTGGAACGGGAAGATGTCATTTCTTTCCTGCTGGAGGTATCTGCAAACGGGGAAACCTATACGCTTGAGATTCCGGACGAAATCCGACAGTATAACACCATATTCCATCTGGATCTGTCTGCCGGTACCATGAAAGAAGCGGTGCTGGCGGGACGGAATGCCCTGCTTGTTGCCATGCGGGTGAGCATTACACTGGTGACGGAAGGACTTGTTCTGTGGCTGTTCGGGTATCGGGCAAAGCGCACATGGATCGTCTTTCTGGCGGTGAATCTGGTGACCCAGACCCTGCTGAATCTGTCCATTACCGGGGTGATTCCGCCGGATGGGTACTGGTGGTTTGCGCTGATTTTCGGTGAGATTCTGATCTTTCTGGCGGAAGCCATTGCCTTTGCACTGCTGTTCCGGGAAAAAGGAAAACCCCGGGCGGCTCTGGCGGCGCTCTGTGCCAACAGTGTCAGTCTGGCTGCCGGTGTATTTCTGCTGACCAATCTCCCCCTGTAAGCCCAATAAAACAAGGCTTATCACTCCTGCATACGGGAATGGTAAGCCTTATTGTTATTCTCTGTAAAAATCTGCAATTTTCCGGTAGTTTGCAGGGTCATCCGAGAAATCCGACAGTCCTGCCAGCTGACTGAAGGAACCGATTCTGGGAAAATGTTTCAGTTCCGTACCCGAAAGTTCCGACATTGCCGCTTCCGCCCACTGTTCCGCAAAAATCACCCGGATGTCCCGGCCGTAGTAATCCTGTACGGAAACGGGTACCGGAGCAGCCAGTCCGCTTTCGTTGTGCATCTGTGCCGTCAGAACCATTGCCCGGATCAGCTTTTCCTCCCGCAGAATCACATTGTCTGCCGCAAGGGCTTCCCGGATGCTTTGCCCGATGGCCGGATCGATGTCCAGCTTCCCGAAGGCCGTGCCGAACCACTTGCTGTAGGGGGCATATACGCCTTTGTACAGGAAACACAGCCGCATGAGCCGTTCGCAGATTCTGGCACAGATCAGCCGGGAACCGATGTCGTCCTCCACATCTCCCGCACGCCGGAGAAATGCCTGTTCCGAGGCGATGCTGTCCCATGCGGAAGCAATCAGATACAGCCGCACCGGACGGGGATAAAACCGGAGTTTCTCCACCACAGCGGCGCAGTCCAGTCCGTCGTGAAAAAACTGTCCGGACACGAGAGAGAGCAGCCGGTGTTCCGAGAGGGCGAGCCAGTCGGCGCAGGAGAGCGAATCCGGATTTGGGGTACCAAGCTGTTCGGTCAGGAAATCCCCGAAGGACCGGATCCAGAGCAGCGGATGCACAGGGCCGCTTTCCACATATTCCGGATGGCGCACGCCGTTGTCGTTTGCATCGGGGGCAGAAAAATTGACGCTGTATCCCCTATAGGTACAGGGCAGTCTGTGGGAAAGAACCGACATGATTTCCCCCGCAAGCCCCATATCGCATTCCCGCAGGAACAGCCAGAGCCGCGGCCCCCACATATGGTCGGTGGAAACCGGATCGTCATAGCCCAGCACATCCGAGCCATACCCGATCAGCCCGGCAGAATACGCCAGACCCGGGAAGCAGTCGTCCAGAATTCCCCTGACACAGTCCCGGTAAAATCCCCGGCACAGATCCATGCCTTTGACAAATCCCGCCATATCAGTGTTCCTTTCTGTGCCGGATCTGTACAATGCCGTCCACCAGATACCCGCTGTGGTATTTGTGATGCTCGTTCCAGGCCGCCGCCGGAAGATAGTATTCTCTCCCCCAGGAGGAAAGCCGCAGCCAGCCGCCTTTATATCCCGTCACCACCATGTAATGGGCACGCACTTTCTGTACGGATTTTTCGTCTCCCGGATGGGCATACAGATCCAGCGGATGCTTCTGCCACAACAGGGGAAAATCCGGCCCCACGGAAAAGATCACCGGAATATCCTCCTGCAGCATCCGGGTCAGTGCCGGCAGGACGTTTACACTGCGCCAGCGGGCTGTATAGGGCATATGAAACCGCCGGAAATAGCGGTTCAGGAGAAAGGCCAGAGAAATCCCGTTGATCCCGTGCCGGGGCAGAACCGGGAAATACTTCCGTCCGGCAGTGTCCAGCAGGGTACGGCAATCGGTTTGGGACGGCGCGGGAACAAGGGCATCCACAGGAGCAGACTGCCCGCCTGTGTGGTACAGATGCAGATACCCCAGCACCATCAGTGCCGCCGCCGTACCGCATCCCCAGCCCCGGAGAGCCGGATAAGCAGACCACTGCTGGCTGATGCCGTAAGCGGTACCGCCGGGCAGCTTCACCGGCCAGAAGGGATGAGAGAGGGTGTATTCCATACCATATGCCTGCCTTTCTTCGGAATAGGATTGTTTTCATTATACCGTACTGCTGCAGGATTGTCAAGCCTGGCGGGCATGCGGCGGTTTTGTTTGGATTTTTTATGTATCGTTTGCTTGACAGCAGGGGGCGGGAGTTTGCCGACTGTAAATACTGTGTAAAACTTTGCGGACGCAGTTGATTTCAGTGTGGATCTGTGGTACAATATTTGTAACCATGCGCAGATCCATATCCTATTTCGCGGAGATGACGGTATGAAACTGAACTATAAACGTACGATTCTGGTAGGTTTTGCCTTCTTCCTGATCAGCGTGTTCTGGCAGGCCTACGACAGCATTATTCCCAAGATTCTCACTGATAAATTCGGGCTGAACCAGTTCTGGTCCGGGATCATCATGGCGCTGGACAATGTGCTGGCGGTGTTCATGCTGCCTCTGTTCGGTTCGCTGTCCGATAAGTGCAGTACAAAACGGGGCCGCCGTACCCCCTTTATTCTCTGCGGCACACTGGCGGCTGCACTCCTCTTTGTGGGTCTTTCCGTGGCCGACAATATGCAGCTGACCGCCATCGAACCGGTTGCCGCTGTGGCAGACAGTGCGGACGGCGCATATGACACCGCTATGGACAACCTGTATACCTCCGGCGTGACTGTTTCCTGTACCAAAGACGGTGTGAAGGACGAGTACACCCTGCCGGAACTGTTTACCCCGGAAGAATTCTCTGCTCTGGAACCCGGTATGGCGGACTATCAGAATGCCGTGATTCCCGCAAGACAGGCCTATGCATGGCAGATGACCATGGAAAATCCGGTGACGCTGGTGTTCTTTATGATTCTGCTGTTTCTGGTGCTGGTGTCCATGGCGACCTTCCGTTCTCCCGCTGTGGCTCTGATGCCGGACGTGACTCCCAAGCCCCTCCGTTCCAAGGGCAATGCGATCATCAATCTGATGGGCAGCGCCGGTGGGATCCTTGTGCTGGTTCTGGGGATTGTTTTCGGTACCGGAAAGGCGGCCAATGCGCTGATGTCCTATACAGGATTCTTTGTGGTGACCGCGGTTGTGATGCTGGTGGCTCTGGGCATTTTCCTCTGCACTGTCAAGGAACCCCAGTGGGCAAAGGAAGCACAGGAAATCTGTCCTGATGCACCTGCACCGGCAGAAGAAACGGGAAAGACCCCCGGAAGGCTGTCTTCTGCGGAGATGCGCTCCCTGATTTTCATTCTGGCGTCCGTGGTGCTGTGGTTCTTCGGCTACAATGCGGTGACCAGTAAATATTCCGTGTATGCCGGACAGGTGCTGGGGCTGGACTACAACCTGACCCTCATCGTGGCACAGGCGGCGGCCATCATTGCCTATATTCCCGTGGGGATCGTTTCCTCCAGACTGGGACGGAAGAAAACCATCCTGATCGGGATTACCCTGCTGGGGGCGGCGTTCCTGTTTGCCTCCTTCATGCGGGAAGGCTCCAACATCTGGGTGATGAACCTGCTCTTTGCCATGGCCGGGATCGGCTGGGCTACCATCAATGTCAACAGCTATCCCATGGTGGTGGAACTGGCCAAGGCCGGGGACGTAGGGAAGTACACCGGGTACTACTACACCGCCAGCATGTCCGCCCAGATCCTGACCCCTGTCATCAGCGGGATTTTCCTGACCACCATCGGCATGACCACCCTGTTCCCGTATGCCACCATTTTTGTGGCGCTGGCGGCGGTGACCATGTCCTGCGTGAAGCATGGGGACGCAAAACCCCAGCCCAAAAAATCGGTTCTGGAAAATCTGGATGTGGACGACTGATCTGCGGCAGAAACAGGAACCACCTTTGAAAACGATTCTGGAGAAAAAATATGATTGTTCTGAATTCCATGATTCTGGTACTGATTCTGTTTATTCTGTACCTGTTCTGCATTCATCCCGGCAGCCGCCCGATTCCCGCCGAAATGCAGAAAAATTATGCCCACCGGGGGCTGTACGGCGGTGAGATCCCGGAGAATTCACTGGCGGCGTTTACGGCTGCTGTGGACGCCGGATACGGGATTGAACTGGATGTGCAGCTTTCGGCTGACGGTGAGGTGATGGTGTTCCACGATGCCGCACTGGAAAGGATGACCGGAGAGGAAGGAAAGCTGTGTGAAAAGACCCTGGCGGAACTGTCCGGTATGCGGCTGGACGGTACGGAACACGGGATTCCCACATTCCGGGAAGTGCTGGCGGCAGTAGACGGCAAGGTACCGCTGCTGGTGGAACTGAAGGGTGAGAATACCGATACCTCCGTGTGTGAAGCCGTGGACAGAATTCTGCGGGAATACCATGGTGCCTACCTGATCGAGAGCTTCAATCCCCTGCTGCTGCGGTGGTATAAGAAGAACCATCCCGAAGTACTGCGGGGACAGCTGACCACCAATCTGAGCAAGGGGCTGGGGAAGAACATGCGGAACCGGCTGCTGGACTCCCTGCTTCTGAACATGGTGACCCGCCCGGATTTTCTGGCCTATGACATCCGCTGCCCGAAACGCATTCCCGTACGGCTGTGCACCGGATTCTTCCATGCCCATAGATTTGTCTGGACAATCCGGGACAGAGACGAATACCGCCGCTCGGAGGATCTGGATGCCTTTGCGATTTTTGAAAATTTCTGCCCGCCCATTACGCTGACGGACGATAAGGATGTAACGGTTTCGTAACCGAGGAGGATTTATGAACAACAAGTATGCAGTAGCCCCCGTATACGCCGCCTGTGAAGCATTCGCCGGATGTGCCGTAGTATTTGCGGATTACGCCGGGGAAGCCTTCGGCATCGACTGGACTGCCGGAGAGGGCGGGCTTACTCTGATTCTGGATGAAACGCTGCCCCCGGAAGGGTATCGGATGGAAGCCGGTGAATCCGGTGTGACCATCGCCGCTTCCGCCGCCAAGGGCATGCACAACGGACTGGCCGATCTGCTTGGAAAACTGGAAAAATGCGGAGACAGCCTGTTTGTTCCTGCCGGTTCTGTCACCGAAGCGCCGGACTGCTCCTACAGAGGACTGATGGTGGACCTGGCCAGACAGTGGCACCCGCTGCCGTATATTCTGGAATACATAGACCTGTGCTGGAAGAACCGTGCCTCTCACCTGCAGCTGCACTTCACCGACAGCCAGAGCTTCACCTTGCCCATTTCCGCCTACCCGAACCTGTCCACCGAAGGACGCACCTATACCAGAGAAGAAATCGGCGTGATGGTGGAATATGCCAGCGCCAGAGGGATCAGGCTGGTACCGGAAGTGGACGTGCCCGGACATACCGCACAGTTTTTCAAAAAGTATCCGGAAGTGTTCGGGAATACTGGGGTTCTGCCGGCCTGCGAAGAGGTGTTTGACGCCCTGCGGACCATCTTCCGGGAAGTTGTGGAAATGTTCCCGGATTCCGAATGGATCCATCTGGGGGGAGACGAAGCGGATATCGGCGCCTGGGAAAAGTGTGACCGGACAAAGGCGTACATGCAGGAACATGGTATCGAGAATATCCATGAAATGTATGCCGAGTATATCCGCATCGTCACGGAGATGATTTTTGAACTGGACAGAACGCCCGTGGTATGGGAAGGCTTTGCAAAGGAATACAACGACCGCATCGACCGGCGCACCATCCTGATTGCCTGGGAATCCTACTACCAGCCCGCCTACGATCTGGCGGAAGCCGGGTTCACGCTGATCAACTGCTCCTGGAAGCCCCTGTACATTGTGACCCCGGACACCCACTGGACGCCGGAAGAAATTGCCGCCCTGGATCCCTGGAGATGGGAACACTGGTGGCCGAAGTCTCCCGCATATCCTCACGGCTACAGCATCGACAAACGGTATCCCGTACTGGGCGAACAGATCTGCGCCTGGGGAGACAGAATTGCCGTCTGGGAAAACTGGGAAGACGGGATCAAAAAGGAAATGGAACTGGTGGCCGAACGGCTTCCTGCCATGTGTGGCAAGCTGTGGCATCTGGGATTCTGAGGAAGCGTATATACAAAGAGAGAAGATCCTTTCGGGAAACCGGGGGATCTTTTTGATTTGGCGGCAGTTTTTCACAGGATCCGTTTCCGGCAGTACAGCGGAATGACAGAAAAAACGCCCTCCCCGGTGTGGGAAAGACGTTTTGCGGTATGCAGTTTGGGTTAGCTTACTTCTTGAGAGAAGCGGCGATTTCCCGGAGCAGACGGAGTTCTTCTTCCCGTTCTGCGGCAACCTTTGCTTCGGCTTCGGCCTTGGCGGCAGCTTCTGCATCGGCTTTTTCCTTGGCAGCGGCATCTTCAGCAGCTTTCTTTTCAGCGGCTTCCGCAATTTCCTTGGCATTGACCTTTTCCTTGACCTTCATGATGATCCGCAGTACCAGGAAGATGGCGAATGCGGTAACCAGGAAGTCAATGATGGTCTGGATGAAGGTACCGTACAGGATGGCGGTTTCGGCGGTAACAACTTCCTTTGTTTCGGGATTGATTACAGCTTCCTTCAGAACCACCTTCAGGTCGTTGAGGTTCAGACCGCCTATCAGAAGACTGATAACGGGAGAAACGATATTGTTGACAAGCCCTGTGGTAATCTTACCGAATGCGCCGCCGACTACAACACCGACTGCCATATCCACCACATTGCCGCGGGTGATGAATGTTTTGAAATCTGCCCAGAATTTTCCCATGTCGAGATCCTTTCTGATGTGTGAATTTTCTGTGTATTACAGGTATGATTATAGCATATTTCGGGGGTATATGCAAGAGAAAAACGAAATTCCGCAAAAAAATACAGACCCGTATGGAGAACAGGTCTGTATAAACGGTTTACTTTGCTTCGGTATCCTTTGCCATGTCTTCTTCCGACCGTTTTGCACTGCCGAACAGGGCGGCGATGCAGATCATCCGACCGGCGTCGTCTTCTCCGAAGGTGTACTCCGCACGGCTTTTTACGGTATCGGGACAGTCTGCCAGCGTGTATACCCGGCGCATCCCGGCGGAAACAGGCATATATCCCTCGCCGGTACCTTCCAGTTCGGTCAGCACAAACTGAGAATACTTTTCCGTTTCTCCGTCCATGTAGTAATGAAGCGCCTGCACAATCCCCACGCCGGGAGCAAAGTCGTAGACCATCTTCCCGCCCCGGTAGCGCATGCCGCCCGTGAGTCCCTTTGCGTCCAGATGTACCCGGATGATATTCTCAAAGGTTCCGGCCGGTACGGTGACAGAGGGAACGGATTCCACCCGGAGGTCGGTGGTGATCTTTTTCCAGCCGTAGTCGTGGAGAATGTCGGTTTCGCTGTAGCCGTCCACCCATTTGTCCGACCAGATACACCCGGCGGCGTCTGCCAGCATGTCATAGATCCAGTGGTGCAGCATGGGGAAGCAGGGCAGGGGCGTGTCTTTCCACTCGAAGTGATAGTCGTTCGGGTGTTCCCCCATGGCCCATCCGTCGGCGGTTCTGGTGATGTGGAAAGGGGAGAAGAAGTTCCAGTGCCCCTTCCACGGACAGCCGGGATTGGCTTCGGGATCGGTGGTCCAGATCTCTTCCATGACGTCCTGTGCGGCTCTGGTGAAAGCTTTTTCGTAAGGGGTAGCGGCAAGGTCGTATGCATGGGCCAGAACAGGACGGACATCCTCTGCCAGATATTCCCGGTCGCCTTCTTCGGCCACATATTCTTCACGTACCCGGAGCATCTGGTCTGCCCAGGTGTCATCGTAGCCGGTGCGGTGGAGAACGTTATAACTGGACAGCACCGCTTTTTCACTGTCGGCATAAGTGACTGTGTATTCGAAAAACTTTACAATATACGCATCCGGGACAGCGGGAACATATTTCCAGCGGTTTCCTGCCGCCATGGGGAACAGCCCTGTGCCGCCTGTGATTTCGTATTCTGCCAGTACAAGGGTTTCCCCTTCCTGTACATACTGCACCAGACCCACACCGGGCTTGCAGAATGCGGTGACCTCGCCTCTCCGTCCGCCGCCGATGATCCATTTCTGACAGCCTTCAAAAATACCTGCAGGGGTTTCCACAGTCACGCCGTTTCCGGTCCGGGTATCCACCCGAGTCATGGTCACCTTTCCGTCGGATGCCGTGCGGGTTTCTCCGGGTGTCATGGTGTCGTCCGGGAACTGGCTGTCACAGCGGGAGAGAAAATACATGGGAGAACGGGCCCCCTGCTGGGCAAGACCGCCTCTGGTGAACCCGGGCTGGGTATCGAAATACAGTTTACCGTCGATGTACCGATACCGTTCCCCGCAGGCACCGGCGTGGTATTTCCGAAGATCTTCCGGCTTGTTTTCCGCAAAACGGATGGCGGCAAGGGCGTTGGCGTAGTACACATCCTCCGGCGGCACAATTTCCAGTACCTTCTTCCAGCAGGGGAGCATATCCTCTTCCTGCCCGTTTTCAAAGGAATATACACCCAGCCAGAACCACACATACCCCAGAGCGTGTACATATCCGTCCTTTTCCAGCTGGGGAATCTGGGTGCTGCGCATGAAGTCCAGTTTTTCTTTGCCGTGGAACTTTTCGTGGTCGTGACACACCAGCCATTCCATCACGCTTTCATTGTGGCTCTTTGCACAGCATTCCCGCAGTCTGGCCACCAGTTCGTCCTGATCTCCCTTTTCGTCATCCGGCAGCCACCACATCCCCAGATTCAGCACATCCGCCATGGCGTGGTATTTTTCCTTGTCGTACGAACCGTCCGGGATCTGTTCCACATCCGCCAGCACACTGCGGTATTTTTCCGCAAAGCCGGTCTTGTCGTTCCGGTAGCACCACCGTTTCAGTGCTTCCACCTTTTCCAGTACGTCTTTTACAAACTTTTCCGTTTCCATATTGTTCATCAGCACAAGTTCCTTTCTGAGCGTCTCTCTGCCCTGGTGCAGCCGGTATTTCACCGTCCCCTGTGGAATAGACAGCTGCAGGGCAATCTCCGATACGGATAATCCTTCAAAATAATGCAGTTCCACAATGGTGCGGATCTTTTCGCTGAGTCTGGCAAGGCACTGCCGGAGCGATTCCGAGGCCTCCTCCTCCGCCTGCCCCACCTGCCAGAGCGTATAGTCCCGGCGGGATTCCAGTGCGGCGGTTTCTTCTGTGTCCTGCGGCAGATAGTCCCGGTTCTGTCTGGCCATGTTTTTGGCCCGGTTCACGGCGATCCGGCAGACCCACGGCCCGAATCTGGCGGGCTCACGAAGGGTGTCCAGCCGGGTCCATGCGGTGACAAAGGCATCCTGCGCGGCGTCCTCTGCCAGAAACCGGCTCCGCAGGATCATGTACGCCCCATGCAGCACCATCCGCTGGTACCGCCGGACAAGTTCTCCGTAGGCGTCCTGGTTCCCCAGCAGTGTCAGCGGTACCAGTGCGTCGTCCGGCATGCTATTGTAATGATCGGTCATGAAATCCCCCCTTTGGGAAGATAAGAGATATGAGATACGAATCGGATGCATCCGTTGTGTGATAGACAATCGGGATGGGGAAAAGGTTGGGTTTTGCGGAAAAATTTTTTCTTTTTTTCGTTTTTTCTTGATTATACCATAAATTTGCGGTATACTCAATACATACAAGCGGGCGCTGCCTGTCAGATAAAGGAGAAGTATCATGAAATTACATATAGCCGTCATCGGGTGCGGGGAGTTTGCCCAGAGCTTTGTGCCGCTGTTTCAGGCCCATCCGCAGGTGGAATCTGTCTGTGTATGCGACATCCTTCCGGAAAAGGCACAGGCTTATGCGGAAAAGTTCGGCGTACCGGTTTGTCCGTCCTTTGAGGAAGCACTGGCCGATCCCGCCATCGACACCGTTGCCATCTTCACCCAGCGGCATCTCCACGGGCCCATGGTGGTGAAAGCCCTGTACGCCGGGAAGCATGTGTATTCCGCCGTACCCATGGCCACCACACCGGAAGAATGCGGCGAGATCATCGAAGCGGTAAAGGCTACCGGAAAGTGCTACATGATGGGCGAAACCTGCATCTATTATCCCTGTTCCATGTACTGCAAACAGGCCTACGAACGGGGCGATTTCGGAAAATTCGTCTATGGCGAAAGCCAGTATTTCCATGACCTGTCCCATTTCCCGAAGAATTTCATCGAAGACCGACCGAACTCCGCTCTGCCGCCCTTTTTCTATCCCGCCCATTCCACGGCCATGCTGCTGTATGCCGTCGGAGAACACGCCGTGAAGGTTTCTGCGGTGGGGTATCGGGATACAGAAGAAAATACCCCCTATGCCGTGGGCGAAAATCCCTGGGACAACGAATTCTCCAATGAATTCTCCCTGATGCAGCTTTCCGGCGGCGGTGTTGCCCGGATCAGCGAGTGCAGACGGATCGGGTATAAGGCGCCCTCCTCCTTCATCTCCGGCTTCTACGGTACCGGCGGCTCCTACCAGTTCAACAATGCCCAGCATCTGGTGACGAAGCTGACAAAAGCCGGAGTGGATCTGACGGACGTGAGCGATCAGGTGAACCCGTATATGATGACAGAACACAAGGGAGAGGCGGATTTCAAGCAGAAGGTTGCCAATCACACCTGGCAGTGGAACGGCTTTTCTCCCGTGCAGGATGCGGAATACGCCCGTCTGCCCCAGTCCTTCAAGGATATTCCTGCCAAAAACGGGCATATGGCGTCCCATCAGCTGCTGATTGACGATTTCTGTACCGCTGCCGCAGACGGAAAACTGCCCAGAGTACATGCATGGCTGGCCGCCCGGTTTACCATCCCGGGACTGGTGGCCCACGAATCCGCAAAAAAAGGCGGGGTACTGCTGGATATTCCTGACTACGGCGATCCCGACCCGGCGCTGTTTCCGCAGGAGGCATAAGCGATGAATCCCATTTTTCTGCAAAGCCTCAGCGGTCTGGATCTCTTTGCCCAGATCATCGGCGTGATTGCCGTGACCATTTCCTGCGTGGTATTTCTGGGCCGTAAACGCAAAACCATCCTGCTGTGCAAGTTCACAACGGATGTGCTGTGGTTCTGGCACTATTTTCTCATCGGTGCGTATTCCGGTGCGGCGCTGAATATTCTGGCGCTGTTCCGGGAAGGCATATTTATGAACAAGGAAAAAAAGTGGGCGTCCAGTAAGTTCTGGCTGTACCTGATCATGACCCTGACGGTGATCTCCTGTCTGCTGACATGGGAAGGGCTCCCCAGTCTGCTGCCCATGATCGGTTCCTGCTGTGCGGTAGTCAGCTTCTGGTGCACCAAGCCCATCCATATCCGTCTGACGGCCATCCCCTCCCAGGTGCTCTGGCTGATCTACGGTACCATCCACTTTTCCCTCCCCAGCTTCATCTGCAACACCATGGGTCTGATCACCATCGGCATCGGTCTCTGGCAGGATGTGAAGGAAATGAAGAAAACGAAAAACGAATAAACCCGACCCGTGGGGTGCTTCCGATATACAGTACCGGTATCATTCTGCGGGCGGGAAAATTATTTTATAGAATTTCAAAAAAATGCTTGACAAAGGCGGGCGGATATGATATAATATCACCCGTAAGCCAAGCGGCGCTATAGCCAAGCGGTAAGGCAGAAGTCTGCAAAACTTTTATTCCCCGGTTCGATTCCGGGTGGCGCCTTGGATAACGAAAGACAGTCTCCAATCGGGGGCTGTTTTTTGTTGCTTGTGGGCAAAAAGAAAGCCTGTCTGTTGTGCGGATATGGATATATTGACGGATGAGAAAATACGTTCTCTGTATCCCAAAATGCTTTTCTTGTGTAAAACTGGAACGGAATTGGTTTCCAAATTGGTTTCCAAAAAAAGGGGAAATCATATGGAAAACATTAAGAAAAAGAATGGTGAGGGTTCCATTTTTCAGGTTTCTGAAAACAAATGGGTGGCTAAAATCAGCCTTGGTACCGGCGCAAACGGAAAACCTGTCATCAAGCAGTTCACCGGTAAGACAGAAGCGATTGTGAAAAAGAAGCTGAAAGATTTCCGGAAAAGTGAAGATTTTGCGGAAAGACATATGCCAGCGCAGGATACGGTACAGGCGTACTTTACCAGATGGTTACAGGAATACCAGTACAACAAGCTGAAACCCGCCAGTTATGACAGACTGGAAACCACAGTGCGCTGTCATATCCTTCCGCTGTTGGTGGTACAAAGATGGATAAGCTCACCAGAGACGATATACAGGGACTTATCAACAGGATGTATTTCCGGCAGGGATTGTCCTATTCTACGGTTAAGAAAGTCTATGTGGCTCTGAATGCCTGTTATAAGCACGCTTTGGCAGATGATACGGTACTGCGAAATCCCTGTCTGGGGATCGTCCTACCCTCTCAATCAGAACGGACGAAACAGATTGAAGCTTTTTCAGAAGAAGAAATGGAACGGCTGCAAAGCAATATCATTAAGATAACGTACAGCCAAAAGTCTCGAATACCTCAACAGGTATCCGAGGCTTTTTCTCTATAAAAATTTCCAAAAAACACTTGACAAAATCAAAAAAGTCGGCTAAGCCCCCCTGACAGCAAATTTCAGGAGGCTGTACCGATGCAAAACTATACTGAAAATCTCCAACACAAGCTTCATGCCATGATCTGTGAAATGGCAAAACACCCCGAAAATTTCTGCCGTAATCCCGGAAAAGATTTCATCCGTACCCGGAAACTTCCCTTCGAAAAGGTACTATCCATTCTGTTGGGTATGTCCGGTAATCCGCTTCGAAATGAGTTGATGGAGGTGTTCCGTTACAGTCCCTCTATGGCTTCTGTTCCTGCTTTCGTGCAGCAGCGTAACAAAATTCACCCGGATGCCCTTGCA
The DNA here is from genome assembly GCA_017415325.1 of Clostridia bacterium. Taxonomy (GTDB): domain Bacteria; phylum Bacillota; class Clostridia; order Oscillospirales; family CAG-272; genus UMGS1696. The sequence continues at coordinate 2,202 of JAFQGY010000262.1, read as the reverse complement.
TATCTTTTCCATCGTTTCACCGACAACTGTATTGTGTCAAGACATTACAGGGGATATCGTCTGCTCGCTGCTGATGGTTCTGATATGCAGTTTGCAGCCAATCCACAGGATACAGATTCCTACGTTTCTCCCAAAAACGGAAATATGCACTACAATCTTCTTACCTTAATGCCCTGTATGACCTCTGTACCGGTGGATATCTGGATGCTGTAGTACAAAAAAACAGGACACAGAACGAATATAGTGCACTGATTCAGATGACTGACCGTTCCGGGATTACAGAACCGGCTATTCTTGTAGCGGACAGGGGATATGAATCATACAATGTCATGGAACATATTACGCAGAAAGGTTGGAAATATCTTATCCGATTACGTGATTCGGGTGGAATTCTTTCGGGTATTTCTCTGCCTGCCGATGCACAGGAATTTGATCTTTCTGTTCCGCTTCTCCTTGTCAGAAAACAGACAAATGCGGTAAAAGCCCTTCTGTCAGAACAACCGGATAAATATCGTTTTCTTCCCTCCACGGTTACTTTCGATTATCTTCCGCAGAAAAGTGACGGTTTTTACCCGATTTCCTTTCGTATTGTGCGTTTCCCACTCTCTGACGTTTCTACAGAAACATTGATCACCAATCTGGATACCGAATCATTTCCGCCAGAGGAATTGAAAAAACTGTATCATATGCGCTGGGGAATCGAAACAAGTTTTCGTCACCTGAAGTATACGGTAGGTCTGCGGCAGTTTCAAAGCAAAAAGGTGGAGTTTGTTGTCCAGGAGATCTTTGCCAGACTGATCATGTACAACTTCTGTGAATGGATTACCTCGCACATAGTCATTCAATCAAAAAGCAGTAAGTATACCTATCAGGCAACTTTGCCGCTGCTGTACATATTTGCAGACAACTCTTCCGGGGCAGCATTTTCCCACCAGATGCCGAAGCGTTGATTGCCAGAAATATTGTCCCATTCCGGCCTGACCGTTCTTCACCACGCAGACTGAAACCAAGCAAATTCAACGGATTCTTCTATAGAATAGCATAATCCCCCACCTTTGTATATACTTTCTTCGTAATTTTGCGTAGTTTAAGTATACCTTTTGTTTTTGCGCTCTTTTGAGAGTGTCGAATATTCAAAAAGTGCATCCTTTGAGCCTGTTTCTCTCTTGGATGCACTTAGCTGTTATTTTGTTGGTATTATCTTAATGATATTGGAGTTTACCCAGTTTCCCTATTATTGAATCTTAATATTCAAAGCAAACGCAATATATATGTTTTGCATCAAAATTATTGACTTTTGACATCATATATAGTATAATACATTGTATCAATACACGAAACCACAGTTTCCACTTTCAGACTTTCCACAGTTATTCGAAAATCTCCTGTATCACACTTGCACTTTCCACACCCCTTCCGCACCGGTACACCAAAAAAGGGAACAGCCGCAGCCATCCCCTTGTTTCCCTGTACTTCTCATCCATACACCGCATCTCGCAGCGGCGCATCCCAGTGGATCACCCCGCCGAGCGAACCGGCAATCTCATCCGCCGTCTCCCGCAGCTGCTCCAGATACAGTGCATCCCGCTTCTTACTGCGTCTGCCTTTTGTCCGCAGCAGCTCTTTCGTCCCGCAGGCATCGTAGCTGATCCCGAAATCTTCTTCATCCCGATGGGGGAAAAACGACACGCCTGCCTCATATCGGATGATCCCGTCCGCGCTTTCCGCATTCAGCCAGACCACCGCACCATGGCGCATCACCCCGTTATACAGGCATTCGGCGGAGAAATATTGTTTGTATATGTCGATGTTTGCCATATGCAGTTCCTCCAAGTTTCTGCAGTTTATTTCCATTTATCCGCGGATGACAGGCATATTCAGTACCAAGCTGCAGTTTTTTGCAGTAACGGGAACCTTTTCCAGGATGTGTTTCCGAAACTGTATTTCCGCATGTGAACCTGCCTGAGGACAGATTTGTGTACTCTGACTTTTCATCTATTAAAATATTTGTTGTACCCGTCCCATCCGGCGACATACCGGGCAAGAATCATAGCGTCACGACGGGTGATTTTGCCGTCTTTATCGATGTCAGCGGTATCAACAGAAAGGGCGTTTCCGGAATATCCCGTAAAATATCTGATGAAGGATGTCACATCCTCTTTGGTGATTATCTGATCACTGTTCAGGTCACCTGATTTTGTT
>JAFQGY010000261.1 GCA_017415325.1 Clostridia bacterium | reverse complement strand
GCAACCATGAAAAAGGGATGATGACAGGGAACCGGGAAATTCTGGCGGACAGAGGAATCACCCTGCTGGACAACGAATGGGTGTTTACCCACGGTATGTGTATCGGCGGGCTTTCCTCCACCATCCGCTGCGGCTACAAACGGACAGACGAAACACCCCTGCCGGATACGGATTTTCTCGCCCGGTTTGCCGCGGAAGAAGGGTTTCATCTGCTGCTGAACCACCATCCGGAATTCTGGCCTGCACTGGTCTGCGGCACCGGAATCCAGCTGACCCTTTCCGGTCATGCACACGGCGGACAATGGCATCTGTTCGGCAGGGATATATGGTCACCGGGCCAGGGACTCTTTCCGAAATACGCCTCCGGGATGCATCACAGTGACACCGGAGAAACGCTGGTTGTCAGCCGCGGCATGTCCAATACCGTCAGACTTGCGCCCCGGTTCGGCAATCCTACGGAGCTTGTGGTAATCCGGCTGACGGGGGAAACATAATGGCCTCTCCTAATACACCTCTGCTGCAGGCATTTCCGCTGCCGGATACGCTGACAGATGCAGGACTGCGGCTGTACCTCCGGGAAGGAGAAGCGCCGGAAAAAGTTTCCCACGATGCACTTCTGGAGGCCCTGTATCTGTACACCGGACATAGGTACACTGCCGGGGACATTCTCCGCCGTCCCAATGAAAAACCGTATCTTGCAGATAATTCGGTACAGTTTTCCGTCACCCACAGCGGCGGGATCTGGATGGCCTGTATGTCTCCCGTACCTGTGGGGCTGGATCTGCAGATACACAAACATAAGTATTCCCCGGGAGTAGCAGGCCGATACTTCCATCCCACAGAACTGGCGCTTCTGGATGCCGCAAAGACAAATGGAACAGACACCGCACTGTTTTTCGATCTGTGGTGCGCCAGAGAAAGCTATGCCAAATATACCGGGGACGGGGTAGCCGCCATGGACAAAAGCTATTCCACCACCGCCTCTCCCATACCGCTGTACAAACTGACTTTCCGGCAGGGGTATTCGCTGTACCTGTGTACACTCCTGCCCGACCATACCAATTCATCTTCTTGTTAGGAGGACACACGCATGCTGAAACTTCCCAGTGTATTTTCCGGCGGCGCTCTCTACCAGCAGAACGCCTGGCTTACCATCCACGGTACTGCCGATGCCGGTGCTGTGGTTGACGCCGAACTGACCGGTTCCGCCGACCATCCTTTTTCCGCAGAACGCACCACGGCCGATGCCGACGGAAACTTTACCCTGTCTCTGCTCTGCCCTGCGGCTTCCATGGAAACCTGGACGATCACCGTATCCGCCGGGGAAGACACCCATGTGATGAACGACATCCTGTTCGGGGATCTGTGGCTGGCGTCCGGACAGTCCAACATGGAGCTTTCCAACCACTTCCAGCCCGATATGGCCGCCTTTCTGGAATCCCTTGCCGGACGCCAGATCCGGGTATACAATGTAGAGTATATCGAAGGCGGCGGTGCAGGGCAATTCCCCTATGAACCAACCGATGCTGCCACCGGGAAATGGGGGGACATTACCGACAAGGCATTTCTGGAATGGATGTCCGCTGCCGGGACTGCGTTTGTGAAGGAGGTATACGACTATCTGCAATCCACAGACCGGGAAATGCCTGTCGGCTTTGTGAACTCCAGCTGGGGCGGTACAGGCATTCCTGCATGGATCCCAAGAGATGCCATGGACAAGGCCGGCGATCTGCTGGAACGGATGAAAAAGATCGGTTCCTATCCGGACAAGGAAAAGTGGAATACCCGTGGCGACACCAACTTCCAGCAGCCCACCTGTCAGTACAACTGGAAAATCCATCCGCTGGTAGGGCTGAAATTCAGGGGGATCCTGTGGTATCAGGGCGAAAACGAATGCGGCGGGGAACCCCACTGGCGGATCTACAAGGACTATCTGAACCTGTACCACAGTGCCTATAAGGAGCTTTTTGCGGCAGAGGACGATTTCCCCATGATCTCCGTGCTGATTTATCCCTGGGCATACTCCAAGGGCGACTGCTGGCTGGGCTATCTGAACCAGGCGTTCATCGATGCCGCCAGAGAAAAGCCGGATACCTTCTATTTCATTCCCATCATCGACCTGCCGCCCGTCTGGGGCTTCCACGGCAACCATCCCATCCATCCCACCCACAAGTTTGAGGTAGGCAGACGGCTGGGCCTGCTGGCGGAATCTGCGGTATACGGTAAGGCGGCACAGAAACAGCCTGCCGCCATGGATGGATATTCCATTGATGGAAACCGGATTCTGGTGCATTTCTCCGTTCCCGGCCAGGCAGAACCGATTTCCGAAGAAGAAGGAATCCGGATCGGCGAAGAAATTGTGGTGAACGCAAAAACCGGCAAACGGCCCATCGGTCTGTACATCTGCGGCGCATCCGGCACGTATGTTCCCGCCGCATGTGAAATCATCGCCCCCGATACCATAGCCCTGTCCCACCCCGGCATCGAACATCCCATGCATGCGGCATACGGCTACAACTCCATGGAAGAAGGCTGCAACCTCTGGGCTGGTCTGTATCCGCTGGCATCCTTCCGCACCGACGACAAACAGTGGAATTCCGACAACGCCGACGGTATCCTCCAGATCCAGTGCAAACCCTGGTGCGATCCCACCCGTGTTTCCGTCTGGGCAGCCCATCTCCGTCCCGACTGCGGCGATCTGCTGGACGTATTCTATCATCCCGTCTGGAAGCCTGTCTGCGGCAGTGAAGTTTCCCACGACAGAGCCTTCACCCTCCGGGACGGCAGTATCCGCATTGCCCTGTCCGAGAGCGAGTACAGCTCCACGGTGCGTTCCTCCGTCATCGGTGCCTATGTGGAATCCCATCCCTACAACCGGCTGGATCTGCAGAACTACACGGCCCTGCGCATGCGGGTCATGAACCACGAACATGCCGCCCTGTCCGCCGTACTGACCTATCTGGAAAAAGACGGTGTAACCCTCACCAAGACCATCCCCGCCGAAAAGCTGCAGGATCTGCACACCGGCTGGGCGGAATTCTCCGTATCGCTGGACGGCATTCCGGAAGGGGAAATCCTGCGGATGGAACTGCGGGCGGACATGAAAGACACCCCGTATCAGTTCGTGAACCTGGAAGAATTTGTGCTTATCCCCCGGTAAACGGAAGAATACAGAAAGAGTCTCTTCGTGAGGCTCTTTTTTGTATGTATTCCGTGAACAAGAAAAGAGCCCCCGGATGGAGACTCTTATTCTATGTATCGGTTTGTCCGAAACTTATCTCTTCTTGGAGATAGCGTAACCAGCAGCGGATACGATAGCAGCAACAGCAGCGATCACACCAGCGTCGAAGGTCTGGGGAGCAGCGGGAGTGTCAACAACGGTGTCAACAACTTCTGCTTCGGTTTCGGGAGCGTCAACGTGACCGGCAACATCGGTGGTCAGGGTATACTTGTTAGCAGTGGTACCATCGAACCAGGAAGAGTCGATGATCAGGGACTGGGTGGTACCGTCATGTTCCATAACAACGTTGGTCATAGCGAAGGTGGTGCCTTCTACAACGGTGATGGGCATGTTGGAGGATTCCCAGCATACGCAGGGCATGAAAGCTTCGATGGTGTAGGAAGAACCGTTCTGGGTGCAGGCTACAACAGCGTCTTCAACGTCAGCACCAGCGGAACCGGTACCGAATACGAAGTGTTCACCGATTTCAGCCTTGCCGCCTTCAGCAACAACCAGAGACCAGAAGTACAGGTCACCGGTAGCGTTACCGGACATGGTTACGTCGGGGTAAATGCAGAACTGGATACCGTCACCGGAGTTGTAGGAACCGTTGTTAACGGGATGAACAACAGGAGAAGCAGTGCTGTCCTTCACGTCAGCGAAGAAATACAGACCTTCATAGTTCCACATCCAGTAGAAGGTAGCGTCGGGAGCAGTGTCCAGAACACCGGCTACAGCGTCACAGGTGTCCTTGTTCAGCTTCAGGGTCAGAGCGTTGTCCCATTCGTCGCCGGTAATAACACCGTCGATGGTAGGAGCGGTAGCAGCCATGGGGATGTTGCGCTTTTCATCCATAGTAGCACCGGCATTGGCTGCAACTGCCATAGAAACTACGCACAGAGAAGCCAGCAGCAGAGAAAAGAGTTTCTTCATGATAAACTCTCCTTTTGAAAAAATATTTTTTGTTCCCCCAGCTTGTTTTTTACAAAAGCATGGGTTTGCAAGTACCATAATACCATAAATTTTATCATAAGTCAAGATTTTATTGATACTTTATTCATTTTAATATATATTGCACAAGAAAAAGAGCCTCGGCTGAGACTCTTGATCTTGTAACAAATAGGAACTTATCTCTTCTTGGAGACAGCGTAGCCTGCAGCGGATACGATAGCAGCCACAGCAGCAATTACGCCTGCGTCAAAGGTCTGGGGAGCAGCTGCGGGAGCGTCAACAACTTCTTCAACAACAGTTTCGGGAGCTTCGGTTTCTACAACTTCTTCAGCAAATACGAAGGTCAGACCGTGTGCAGCAGGGTCCCAGCCTACGGTATCGGTAGCGGAAGTAGCATAAGCATTTACCAGACCGCCGGCAGCATCATGGTCCAGATAGCAGAACAGACCACCAATGGGCATACCTGCTTCTACGATGGCGTCGATGTTAGCCTTCAGAGAAACGTCTTCAGCCAGCATTTCCAGATTCAGAGCAACTTCGAAGGACCAACCCTTATCGGTCTTGGCCCCCTTACCGGCACCGGAGATCAGCCCGTTGTTGGCGGATTCCTGACGCATTACATCAATGGTACCGTTTTCCTGCAGACCCCAGGAGTAGAAAATGGCTCTGGAGGAAGCGTCTTCGGTCTTGAATACGTTATCCACGTTCAGAGAAACCTGGAAAGCGTCACCGTTATAGCCTTCGGCATTGGTGGTGAAATTGAATTCAGGGTCGGTAACATTACCGGCTACGTAAAAATTGGTGTCGTCCCATGCGCAGAACAGTTCAATAGAGTTGGCAGCAGGAACTTCGCCCAGCCAGCCACCTGCGGTAGCGTTCTTCTGGTCGATAATAACCTTGCCTTCTGCAGGGTATTCGTCAGCATTAATTACACCGTCTACCTTGGGAGTAGCAAAAGGAACGCTTACGTTACCAACAGGTGCAAAAGCAGAAACAGCAGTAGCAAGTAAGCAAGCTACCAGAGATACAGCCGCAATTTTCAATGTCTTCTTCATGGTATTTTCTCCTTGAAAGTATTTTTATCCATCCTGATACATGATGGATTTACAGTAGCAATCATAACACAAAATATCCACTGTGTCAAGTGTTTTTTTGTTTTTTTCATGCACAATCCAGCCATATCTTCCCGAAATCCTGTAAAACAGAAAAACAGCCGTAGACCAACGAAAATCCATTGGCCGACGACTGTTTTACGCTCCAGGGAAGAGTCGAACTTCTGACCTACCGCTTAGGAGGCGGTTGCTCTATCCACTGAGCTACTGGAGCAGGTGCGGTATGCTGTGTGCATTTTAGTATACCACAATCCTGCTCCGTTTGCAAGGGGGTACGGGAAATTTCATTCTGCCGGGGATGCAGTTTCTTCCGGCGGAACATACCCTTCCGGATACGCAAATGCGCCGATCTTCCGGAACAGATCCATGTGCCGGGCGTGATACAGCTCCATTTCTTCACCCTTCATTTTATTGATGGTGGTCAGCTTTTTCAGAGCAATAACGGTATCTTCCCCGAAAATCTGTACGGCTGTATAGTATTTGTAAAACTTCGTCTCACACAGCCGCAGACCGCATCCGTCCACAGCCCCTTCCGGGATGTATCCGAAAATTTCTTCCAGAGGAACAAAGGCTTCCACCGCCGCCACACTTTCATACTGATCCGGCGCCAGAAAACAGATCAGGGAATCTCCTGCCATGATCTCATAGGTGAACTGCTCTGCCGTCTGGGCATTGGACTGCCGGTTGACCGCAAACTCTTCCTCTCTGGCCAGGGCAGCCTCTTCGGCATCCAGCATCTGCTGGGCTGTCATGTACACCAGATCGTTCACGGCAATCTTCTTTTCTCCGTCGCCGTTGCTGTCTTCCATCAGATCATACATGCAGGCAGACACAGCACTGCTCTGGTTGGGCGTGAAATACAGAGGCCCGGCATACAGAATTTTGATATCCGGGTTGCTCTTGCCCACAAACTGCGTTCCCAGCGAGACAAAAATGAAGGCAAAGGCCGTGATAATGATGACTTTCCATTTATGATGATACCAGAAATTGGACAGGCGGCTTCCCTTTTCCGGCTGTACATCCGAAGTGTCGTCCGATTCATCCATCTTTCCCAATGCCTGCAGCCGTTTCGCCGCATTGGACTGCCCCACTTCTTCCGCTGTATTCTCTCTTTTCTCTTCCGGACACATAGACTTCTCCTGTGTTATAGTATGGAAATACAGTATACACCATTTTTGTTGACCTGTTGTTGTTTTTTTATGAACAATTTGACATGCTGTACCATGGAAATTTGCCGAAGTGTGGTGACTGGGCGGAAAAAATGTGGTATACTGTCTGCAGAAACCAATCAGGGAGGGTTCATTATGTGCATCACACAGTTACTGAAAACACTGGACACCTGCTCCATCGCCCGGCTGGCGGACGGTACCCTGCAGTCCGTTCCCACCGAAGTGACCGCAGAAAATGACCGCATTACCGCCAGAATTCCCCGGGAACAGATCCCCGACGGCACACAGACACTGGATTTTCTGCCTGCCTTTTTCACAGGACAGGAGGGCGAGGACGGATACATGGTCTTCCCGGGCAACATGCTCTGCCGGTTTGCGGGACATGAAAACACCAAAAAACAGGCCTGCTCCCCCGTTATGCCCCTGTTCGGCGCTAAAACAGAACGGTTCTGCTTTGCCGGGATCGTTACCGGAGACAGAGCGGACAGCATCGTCATGGCGGACATAGAAAACGGCGCTTACCGTACCTATCCCCGTTTTCTGCTGGAAGGCGACGGTGCTCCGGAAGATCCGGCTGTGGAATACCATTTTCTCACCGGCGAAGAAGCAGACTATTCCGGCATGGCAAGGGTATATCGGAAAAAACGGCTGGCGGAAGGGCTTATTCCCCTGCGGGAACGGGTGAAAAACCGCCCCGCTCTGGCGTATGCCGCAGAGGCTCCCTATATCCGGATCCGCATGGGATGGAAGCCTGTCCCCTCTCCCGTGCCGGAACAGACACCGGAAACGGAACCGCCCATGTTCGCTGCCTGTGACTGCGGACAGGTGGAAAAACTGCTGGACGCCATACGCTCTGCCGGAATTGACAAAGCGGAACTGTGTCTGGTGGGCTGGAACGTCAGAGGACACGACGGAAGATGGCCCCAGGCGCTGCCGGTGGAAGAAGGAATCGGCGGGGAAAGTGCCCTGCGTGCGCTGATTGCCAAAGCACAGTCCATGGGGTACCAGATCACCTGCCATACCAACAACTCCGACGCCTACCGGATCGCCGACTGCTTTGACGAAGGATTTCTCCGGAAAAACAGGGACGGTTCCATCCAGAAAGGCGGTACATGGAGCGGCGGCAATATGTACAACACCTGCCCCGCAGCCACATGGGAAATCAGCCGGAACATGCTGGATCGGGTGGAAGCGCTGGGTTTCCGGGGTCTGCACTATATTGATGTGGTGTCCGTGGTTCCGCCGAAAAAGTGCGCTGACCCGGAGCATCCCCTGACCAGAGCGGAAGACGCCGCATGGTACAACAGGCTGTTCCGGTATGCCTCCGACAAGTTCGGCGGGATTGCCTCAGAAGGGGGCTTTGACCACATGAGCGATGTGCTGGACTACGGGCTGTACATCCATTTCGGCGGCAACCGCACAAATCCCCTGTGTGACGAAGACATTCCCCTGTGGCAGATGGTCTACCACGGCAGCATCCTGCACAACCCCTCCACCAATACGGTGAACTACACGCTGAAAGACACCGATGCGCTGCTGGAAGAAGTGGAATTCGGCGGCAGACCCAGTTTCTATTATTACTCCCGTTTTGTAACCGAATCGGCACAGCGGAAAAACTGGATGGGCACGGCGGACATGCGCTGCGGGACACCGGAAGAACTGGCGGAAAGCGTGGATGCCCTGCGCCGTTCCTATGCAGAATATCAGACCCGGAAAGCACTGCAGTACTGCTTTATGGACAAGCACGAAAAGCTGGCGGAGGGAGTGTACCGGGTGACCTACTCCGACGGGACGGTGATTCTGGTGAACCGGGGAGACACACCGTATGAAGCGGAAAAACTGGCGGGGAAAAGCTACAGGATAGATAAGAGATGAGAGATACAAAACAGGGAAACCAAAAAAATATTTCTTATTTCTGATCTCTTATCTCTGATTTCCCCTTGACTCTCCCCTCAGGTGGAGTGGTATACTGG
>JAFQGY010000260.1 GCA_017415325.1 Clostridia bacterium | reverse complement strand
CAGCCGGTGGTGATAACGCCCAGAGCGCCGTTGGCAAACTTCACGCAGGTGGTGGATACGTCGTCGGTGTCATATCCGGACCATTCTTCGTCCTTGATGAAGCCGCGGCCGTTGTAGGAGAATACTTCTACAGGTTCGCCTGCTTCGCCCAGGAAGTAACGGATGATGTCGAACTGGTGAATGGTCTGTTCCACAGCCTGACCGCCGGACAGATCCTTCTTTCTCCACCAGTGCACGCCGGGAACGCCGCCGATTCTGGAGCAGTCGATCAGAACAACCTGGTTATCCTGACAGAACTTCAGAGCGGGCTGTACGATGTCGTCCGCATACCGGCACTGGAAGCCGCTGGCGGTAATCAGGCCCTTTGCTTCTGCGGCATCACGGATCTTTCTGCCCAGTTCCAGATCCAGTGCCAGAGGCTTCTGAACGTGGAAGTGAATCCCGCGTTCGATCAGGTCGAATTCGATTTCGCCGTGGCAGTACGGGGGGATCCCGATGAACACCATATCCGGCTTGGTTTCGTCCAGCATCTTCTTATAGTCGGTGTATGCTTCCCCGCAGCCGGCCTTCTTCTTGAAGTCTTCCGCTCTTTCGGGAATCAGGTCACACCAGCCTACCAGATCCACGATATCCTTGAACTGCAGAAAATGACTCAGATGATACTGTCCAATCCCGCCGCATCCGATCAGTGCAAGTCTCTTTTTTGCCATGATGATTTCCTCCTTGTATATGAGGGGGGACGAATCTGGTGAGAACTTTTGGGGCGATTTCGTAAAACGAATATCAGGTTCCCCCCAGGCCCCCTTCAAAAGTTTTTAACGAATTGTATGGGGTTTGTTTTGGTGCAAAGCTGGTGCGTTGACATGTTACATCAGCATGAATGTTCAATCTAAACTGGTTTTGTACAGCGGCTTCGCGTTGTAAACGAACTGCAATATCTCCGTCCACTCAGCTCGCTGAGTGAGCGCACTGGTGGGTGTCAAGTAGTTGAGCAGTCAAGCTCGGACGTTTCTTGGTTCTGTAATACAGACAAAAATTTCAAAAAACGAAATCCTGCAATCGGAAACCGGCTATGGCGACCAGGGTTGCCGGCCCCTGGGAGCTCACTCAACTATTCCGTCGGCCCTTGTATCAATCAATGATCTATGCACATGGAATTGCAGAAACTCCACCAAGCCAAACCCTTTTTAAAAGTTTTTGCCAAGCTTTTTTCAAAAAGCGTCCCGTCTCTCCACCCTAACGCTGTGCACCTACTCAATTACATTGCGCAGATTTCTGCGATTTCGCCGTTTACCTTGGCATAGTATTCGTCCCAGCTCATGTCGGGGAATGCCTTGAATACTTCGCCTACCAGGTATCCGTCGTAACCTGCACTGCGCAGAGCGGGGATCATAACCTTCCAGTCGGCGCTGCCGTGGGTGATGTCCTGCCATGTACCGCCGGAGTTGAGGCCGCCGTTTCTCTTATAGTCCTTTACGTGCACCTTGCCGATGCGGGAGCCCAGCACTTCGATCCAGTATTCCGGGATGGAGAAGGCCAGCATGTTGCCGGCGTCCAGATAGGCACCGATCTTCGGGGAATCCACGGCGTCGATGAAGGAAGCCATGTCGTAGGGTGACAGGAAGAAGCCGTTCCATACGTTTTCCAGACCTACAAAGATGCCCAGCTTTTCGATTTCATTCTTCTGAGCCTGCATGAATGCGATGGAGTTCTTTCTGGCACCGTCCAGGGTCAGAGCGCCGCCCATCCCGCCGGGTACGGTCAGAATGCCGTCGGCACCCAGTTCGGTGGCTGCTTCGATCTGCTTGTACAGCAGGGCTTCGCCGTCCTTCCACTGGTCCCTGTTGCCCATCTTGCCTCCCCACAGGGATGTGGAAATGCTGCATACGGGCAGATTGTACTTTTTGGACAGTTCCCGGATGGCGGCATAGTCGGCTGCCGTGGTGTTCATGGACAGTCCGTGTGCGGCGCCCGGTGCGTCTACGTTCAGTTCGATCCCTTCAAAACCGGCTTTTGCTACGGCGGCGAAGGTCTGTTCCATATCCAGAGAACCTTCCACCGTCCAGGCGTTCAATGCTCTTTTCATACATTTCACCTCGGTTGGAGAATTTTTTATGTCAGTTTGTCCAGTTTCTCCGGCGCTCCCCGGAAATCCCGTCAAAAATCTGCCGGAATCCGCCGGAAGCCCCTTTCCGTACAGAGAAAACTGTGCTATAATAACTATAATCAAAAATCCCCCCGCCTGCAATACAATATCTGATTGTTTTTATGGACAAATCGACTGTGAAGTGATTGTCGTCGCCATTTTTTGCAGGCAAAGCAGGAGAGACACCATGGAAAACCGATCCTTTTACCGCATTCTGTCCCAGCCCGACAACGACAGACTGCCGGACTGCAACCTGCAGATCGACGAAGAACCGCTGATTGTCAACTGCGCCGGAGCATGTGCCTTTCATACACCCTTCCAGACCTGGAACCGGGACGGACGGGCGGACTACTATCTGCAGTTTGTCACCCACGGCAGGCTGCGGATCTGGGTGGGAGAGTCCCTTACGGAAATGGAAGCCGGGGACTTTCTCCTGACCCGCCCCAGAACCCCCTACCGCTATTTTCTCCCGGAAGGAGAGGAGATGGGGTATCTGTGGATCCACTTCACCGGATTCCATGCGGGGCGTCTTCTTTCCCGGCTGCAGCTGGAACCCGGGCAGATCTATTCCGCCGCCGACAGCATCCCCCGGATCAGAGAACGGTTCGACTTCCTGTTCGGGGAGTTCACCAACCGGCAGAGGGGCTTTGACGACGCCTGTGCTTCCCGGCTGACCCAGATTCTGGTGTGCCTGTCCCGTGCGGCCTCCATCGGCAGCAGGACGGCGGAACGGAAGCTGACCACCCTGGCCTGGCTCCACGGACACTTTACGGAAAACATCCCCATGGGAGAGCTGGCCGCCATGGAACACCTCAGCGAAAGCCGGTACAGAAGCGTGTTCCGCCGGCAGACGGGCCTTTCCCCCAGCGAATACCGGATCGCCCTGCGGATGCAGCATGCCTGTGATCTGCTGGCCACCTCCTCCCGGAGCATCACCGACATCAGTGCCGCCTGCGGTTACGGCGATGTGCTGTACTTCACCCGGCTGTTCAAGCAGAAAATCGGCGTGCCCCCGGGAGAATACCGCAGCCGCAGTCTTGCTTCTCCGGACAGCCGCACGGACACGCCTGCAGATACATCCCCGAAGAAAATTCCGGCTCAGGAAGGAGAAACCCTATGAAACTGCTCCATATATCCGACCTGCATCTGGGCAGGCGGCTGGGAGAATTCCGGCTTCTGGAAGAACAGGCTGCCCTGCTGGACTGGGTACTGCGCACCGCTGCCGAACAGCACGCCGACGGGATCCTGCTGGCCGGGGACATCTACGACCGTTCCGTTCCTCCGGTGGAGGCAGTGACCCTGTTTGACCGGTTTCTCACCCGGCTGACGGAAATGGGCATTCCCCTGTTCGCCATCAGCGGGAACCACGACTCGCCCGAGAGAATCTCCTTCGGCAGCCGCCTGTTCGACGGTCAGGGGATCCATATTTCCCAGGTATACGACGGGACAGTGCGCTGTGTCCGGCTGGATGCGGGGGGAGAGCGGGCGTATGTGCATCTGCTGCCCTTTCTGAAGCCTGTGCATGTGCGGGCGGCTCTGGGGCTGGATACGGCGGATGCGGAAAGCGGGGAATCGGAGGAACTGCCGGACACCGCCGCCCATTCCATGACCTGCACCGAAGCCATGGCGGAAGTGGTTTCCCAGATGGTGCTGCCGGAGGACGGGATCAACATTCTCCTGTGCCACCAGTTTCTTGTGGGTGCTGTCCGTTCCGAATCGGAGGAGGTGCCGCTGGTGGGGACGCTGGATGCAGTGGATGCTTCCCTGTTTTCCGGCTTCGATTATGTGGCGCTTGGGCATCTGCACCGGGCCCAGCAGGTCACAGACACCATCCGGTATTCCGGCGCACTGATGCCCTATGCCTTCTCGGAAACGGAGCCCAAGGGATGCATCCTTGTGGACACCGACGGGGGGATCCGCTGTACGTTCCTGCCGGTACCGGAAGGGCTGACCCGGACGCTGGCGACCCTCTCCGGCACCTACGACACCCTCATCAGCCTGTCCTTCCGGGAAAGCTGTCCCCACTGTCAGGACTATCTGAAAATCCTTCTGGAAGAAGACACCCCGGTTCCTGATGCCATGGCGAAGCTCAGCGTGGTATATCCCCGGGTGGTGCAGCTGGCCTACCGGCACAGTCCCGCCGCAGATCCGACCGCCGTGTACGATCCCCTGCCGGACAGGGAACAGCTGTCGCCGGAGCAGGTATTTGCGTCCTTTTACGCCAGACAGAATGAAACTGCCCTGCCGGATGCGGATCTGGACTATATCCGTGCCCTGCTGACAGAGGAAGGAGATGCCTTATGCGGCCGCTGAAACTGATCCTGCACGCCTTCGGGCCCTATGCCAAAGAATGTACCGTGGATTTCGCCCGGCTGGGGGACCACGGACTGTACCTGATCACCGGGGAAACGGGCGCCGGGAAAACCATGCTCTTTGACGCCGTCACCTTTGCCCTGTACGGAGAACCCAGCGGCAGCGGACGGGATGCAGTGATGCTCCGGAGCCGGCAGGCGGAAGCGGGGGAGGTTACCCGGGTGGAGATGGAATTTCTCTGCCGGGGACAGCGGTGGTGTGTGCGCCGGTCTCTGGGACGGGACAAAATCTCCCGTGACGGGGAGCGTTCCTTTCTCCGGATGCAGGATGCGGATCTGGTGTGTCTGGACGATCCTGCTCTGCCGGTGGTCACCAAGGGGAAAGAGGTCACCCGGGCAGTGGAAGAGCTGCTGGGGCTGAACCGGGATCAGTTCCGGGGATGCGCCATGATTGCCCAGGGGGAATTCCGGGACATCCTGTTTGCCAGAACGGAAGACCGGCTGGTGCTGCTGCGGAAACTGTTCGGTACCCATCTCTACGACCGGCTCACCACCCGTCTGGCCGAAGAAGCCGCCGCCGCAAGAACCCGGTATGAAGAAGCCCGCTCCGACCTGCTGCATCTCACCGGACGGATCCTTGCCCCCGCCGGAAATCAGACTCTGGCAGACGCCCTGACCGACCCTGCCCTGCACCGGGATACACTGCACAATGCACTGAAAGATCTGACCGCCGCAGACGAAGAAGCCCTGGCCGCCCTGGACAGCCACATGCAGAAAGCGGAAACGGAGAAGAACACACTGACCGCCTCCATCACCCGTGCGGAGGAAGACCGGAAACTGCTGCGGCAGAAGGAAGAAGCGGAAGCGGCCCGGCAGGATGCGGCGGAAAAACGGGAGCTTGCGCAGAAGGCATGGCTGGACGCAAAGGAAAAGCTGCCCCTTGCCCTGCAGAACCGGGAAGAAGCCGCCCGACTGGAAGCACTGCTGCCTCTGTGCCGGGAGCTGGCGGGCACTCTGGAACGGGTAAGTGCGCTGGAATCGGCACTGGCGGACAAAACGGCGGAACAGAACCGGCTCCGTCTCCGGCTGGAAAAGATCCGGCAGAGACTGGCCGAATACCGGGAAGAAGCCGCCCATGCCGGAGAAGCACGGGTAACGCTGGGAGAAAAAGAAGCCCTGTGGGAAAAAGGGGAAGCTGCCCTCGCCCGGAACCGGGATGCCGCCGACGCACATACAGCATGGCAGAAAGCCGCCGGTCTCTGGCAGACTGCCGCACAGGTATACAAAGAAAAAAGCACCCTGGCGGACGCCGCGGGAGAAAAGTACCGCAGACTGGAGAAAGCCTACCTGGACGGACAGGCGGGGATTCTGGCCCGGTCGCTGACAGAGGGAGAACCCTGCCCGGTATGCGGATCCACCAGCCACCCTGCCCCGGCACTGCCTGCAGAAGGAGAGATTCCCACCGAATCCGTCCTGCAGCATGCCAGAACCGCCAAGGAAGCCGCCGACGCCGCTGCTGCCGAAGCCTCCCACAAAGCGGGGATCCACCGGGGCAACTGTGAACGGGCTATGGCGGAGTTTGCCGGACGGGCAGAGGCACTGGGATACGACTTTTCCGCCGGGGAGAACTGGCACACCCCGGACCACAGCATTGCCGGAGCCATCCGGGAGACCATCGCCGCCCTGACCGGACAGCAGAACGCCCTTGCCGGACAGGTGGAGGCACTGCGGCAGACCACATCCCGGTACGGGGATCTGGTAGAACGGATGCAGCGGGGCGAGGAGCTTCACACACAGGAATCCGCCCGGTATCAGGAGGGAGAATCGACACTGGCGGCACTGGAAGCTTCCCTGAATGGAGCCAAAGAACAGGTACGTGCACTGCAGACAAAGGTTCCGGACACCCCGGCAGAACAGCTGGAAGAGCGGATCCTGACCCTGCACCGGGACGCCGACCGGATGGAGGAAACCTGCACTGCCCTGGAGAAAAAACAGGCAGACGCCGCCCGGGCAGAAGCGGATCTTGCCGCCGGAATCGCCACGCTGGCCGCCCAGACGGAGAACACCATCGCCCACCGGCTGCCGGAACTGCAAAGCGCCAGACAGGCCGTGGAAGAAAAAATCCGCACCCTGCGGCAGGAGGATTCCGCCATCCGCACCCGGCTTCACATCCACAGAGACATTCTGACCCGCCTGCCGGACTGTCAGTCTGCCCTTACCGATGCGGAGAATCTGTACCGCCGCCGGAAGCATCTGTCCGACACCGCCTCGGGGAATCTGGGGGGACGGGAAAAAATGCCTCTGGAAACCTTTGCACAGCTGCATCTCTTTGACCGGGTACTGCGCCGGGCCAATCTGCGGCTGCTGGCCATGACGGAAGGCCGGTATGAGCTGCGCCGCCGGGAGGAAGCGGACAACATCCGTGCCAAATCCGGTCTGGAACTGGACGTGGCGGATCACTACAGCGGGACGGTCCGGAACGTGCGCACCCTCTCCGGCGGGGAAGGCTTCAAGGCGTCTCTGGCGCTGGCGCTGGGGCTGGCGGACGAAACGGAATCGGTCTCCGGCGGGGTGCATATCGACGCCATGTTCCTGGACGAAGGGTTCGGTTCCCTGGACAGTGCATCTCTGGAAAACGCCGTTGCCACACTGGCCACTCTGTCCGACGGATGCAGACTGGTGGGGATTATCTCCCACGTGAGCCAGCTCCGGGAACGGATCGACCGGCAGATTCTGGTGACCCGGGACAGAAGCGGAGTCAGCCGGGTGCGCATTGCGGGGGTATAGAAAATTTCCTGCGGCGGTTGACAGACAGGAGAGAAAGGATCTATTTATGAAACGATTATATCAAATGGCGGACGCTGCCAATAAAAGATTCCCGGATGGAGTCGAACCATACCAGATGGGTACCCGCCTGCTGGAAGAATGTGGTGAAGTAGCCGCAGAAATCTGTCACTGGGAAGGCAGCGGAATCAAACGCATCAAGCACGGTGAACCCAGCAAAGAAGTTCTGGCAGGAGAAATCCGGCAGGCCATGACAGCACTGGCACAGATCGCAAGATATTACGGTGTAGAAGCAGAGTTGGAAAAATCCATTGCTGCTTCACTGGAACGTTCCCGGGCAGAAGGGTTGATTGAATCATAAACATCTGCTCCATTCGATTCATTTCCGGATTTTTCGATAAATCAAATATTTGTTGCTTTTTCGAACCAAATATGTTATGATATGGAATGCAGCACCCCGGAAAGGCATTCATATGTTATTGACAATATGCAGCGTCATTACCACAATAGCCACTGTACTTATGCTGTGGCTGATGTGGAAAACATATCGTGACAACCGCTAATTCATAAAGAGGGATACAAGTCTGCAGGAAAAATATGAATAGAGGAACCTACCAATTTCCTGTGCTGTCTATCGTCTGCGAAACGATAAAAAATGGGCGAAAATATGTATCCTGCATTCTTCCCTTGCTATTGACTTTCTCATGGAAATATGCTATGATGAATATGCTGCATAGAGTTGGTAACAGAAGCCTTCTCTATATCGTTCGTTGGTATTGGTAGACAACGGACAAAAACGCAATACATACGAAAAAACAGGAATTCGCACCTCCTGTTTTTTTCTTTTTTCACCAGCGTAAAATATATACAATCTCTCCTTCCCCCCTTGCAGATTCTTCCAATATATGCTATACTAATTTCAAATACACCGGACTCCATTCATTTTTTATAAAAAAAGGAGATTCTCCCATGAAAAAGCGCATCTTTATCCTGCTGCTTTCCGCTCTGCTGTGTGCATCCGCTCTGACCGGCTGTGGCGGTGGGGAAACTGCAGACGAAACCACATCCCAGACTGCGGCGGCCGAAACAGAAGCGGAAACCGAATTCCGGTATACCGCAGACTATCTGCCGGACGTAACCTACGACGGATACGCCTACCGGGTCATTGCCTTTGAGGAAAACCCGGCGCATGTTGACGAGCCCAGCGGGGACATCATCGACGACGCCATCTACCAGCGCAACATCCTGCTGGAAGAACAGTATGACATCACCTTTGAGCAGACCCTGTATCTGTACACCGACTACACCAAGGTTGCGGACTTCATGCGCAATGCCGGCCGGGCCCAGAGCGACGACACCGACCTTGCCTATATGTCCTTCCGGGATACCTACAATCTGGTTCTGGAAGGCTTCGTGCCCACGGCGTCCAGCCTGCCCGTCATCGACCTGAGCCAGCCCTGGTATATGCAGTCCCTCAACGACAGTCTGACCATCGACGGCATCACGCTGATGGCCTACTCCGCCATGGACACCAATCCCGGCGGCTCATGCGTTTACTTCAACAAGCAGCTGATCGAAAATCTGAATCTGGACGATCCCTACGAACTGGTGAAGGACGGTACATGGACCATCGAGAAGAACTACCAGATGGCAGAAGCCGCTATCAGCGACCTGAACGGGGACGGACAGATGACCGTGGACGACCGGTTCGGCTACATCACCGAATGGGACAGAATCTCTCTCGTGGCTTATTACGGTACCGGAAACCTGCTGGTGGACGTGATTGACGGCGTTCCTGTGGCCTCCCAGAAGGAAGTGCTGTTCGACGCCTTCCAGCTCTGCCATTCCTACTGCCAGATGACCGGCTTCATGCTGGACACCTTCAAGCAGTTCGGCACAGCGGAATCCAGCCGTATCGCCGGTTCGGAACTGTTCAAGCAGGGGAACAGCCTGTTCATCTGCAACGGTACCCGTCTGCTGCCCACCATGGGGGACATGGAAGACGATTACGGCATCGTACCCCTGCCCAAGTGGAGCGCAGACCAGGACCGGTACTACTCCATGCAGGACGGCTACGGCATCTCGGCAGCCCTGGCCTGTTCCACCGATCTGGAAAGAGTCTGCGTGATCAAGGAAGCCATGGCGGCGGAATCCCTGAACATTGTCCGTCCGGCTTACTATGAAAACGCCCTGAAGAACCGCTATGTCCGGGATGAAACCTCTGTGGAAATGCTGGAAATCATCACCTCCAGCGTTGTGGCGGACCTGGGTCAGTCTCCCTGGTGGGACATTGTACGTGCGCCCTGGCAGGATACCCTGCAGAAACCCAGCCCCGATTTCGCTTCCGCCGTTACCAAGAACCTGCCCAAGTGCGAAAAGGCCATCAACGATCTGATGGACATGATCGCCGACCTGAAGGCGCAGGAACAGTAAGCGCCCCCGCATCCGGCTGAAACCAATACCCATACCGAAAGAGCAGGACACATATCCCAATGGTATTCAGATAAGGCATAACAGATTCAGATACGTCCGGCTCGAAAGATTCCTCGATTCTTTTGCAATCGCAGGAATCTTTTTCTTTTATGAGAAAAAACAGCAAAGTTTCTGCCCTGCATAAAACCGGTATATTCCAGTTCGTCTGTCCGTGAAAAGTACACGGACATATGAAAATAACCTGTCAGAGAAATCTGTTTACCATTTTTGAAAAATGATTGAATATGGTAAACGGCTGTGGTATAATACTGTACAAGAGGTGATGCGTCATAAAACTTATTACTCGAAATCAATATTTGGAAAAACTTATACATGTAATCGGGACTCCGGATATCAAGGTCATCACGGGTGTTCGCCGCAGCGGAAAATCCAAGCTGCTTGAAGCGTTCAGGAATCATATCGAACGAAACATACCCGACCACAATATCATTGAGATCAATTTCAACCTGCCGGAGTTTGACCATCTGCTTGCATACAAACCTTTATACGACTATATCAATTCACAGTATGCGGCAGACAAAGAAAACTTTGTTTTGATTGATGAAGTCCAGATGTGTACCGACTTTGAAAAAGCAATCAACGGTCTGCACGCATCCGAAAAGTTTGATATTTATATCACCGGCTCAAATGCTTTCCTTCTGAGTTCTGACCTTGCTACGCTGTTTACCGGAAGAACATTTGAAATCAAAGTTTTCCCGTTCTCGTTCAGCGAATATATGCAGTATTTTGGCTGCAGCGACAAGTATGCTGCCGTGGACAGGTATATGATGGAAGGCGGGATGGCCGGCTCCTATCTCTATAAGGATCAGGAAGACAAGTATGATTATATTGCTGACGTTTTCAATACATTGATTGTCCGTGATATTCGCAGGAAATATAAAATCCGTAATATGCAGCTCATGGACAGACTTGTGGATTTCCTTATGGACAATATCTCCAATCTGACCTCGGCACGAAACATCACAAACACATTCAGCGGCTTAAAGGAAAAAGTCAACCACGTTACGATCAGCTCGTATATTCAGTATCTGTGCAATGCCTTTGCCTTTTATAAAGTCCGCAGATACGACATCAAAGGAAAAAAATATCTTTCCTCGAACGACAAGTATTATCTGAGCGACCATACTTTCCGCTATGCCAAACTCGGTACGAAGAATATGGACTATGGCAGAATTCTGGAAAACGTGGTTGCCATAGAATTGCTCCGCAGAGGGTACGAGGTCTACGTCGGTGTGCTTTACAAGAAAGAAATCGACTTTGTTGCCATCAAGCGCAGCGAGAAGATTTATATACAGGTATCTGACAATATCAGCGATGACAAGACTTTTGAACGTGAAGTCTCGCCCTTGCTCCAGATCAAAGATGCCTATCCCAAGATGGTAATTGCCCGTACCCGGCATGATGTGTATCAGTACGAAGGGGTACGGATTGTCGATATTGCGGATTGGCTGCTTGGCTGATTACCAATTCAGAAAAAACATCAAAAATGGTAAATACGGAGTGTAAAAAAGGGCAAATCC
Source organism: Clostridia bacterium (assembly GCA_017415325.1). Taxonomy (GTDB): domain Bacteria; phylum Bacillota; class Clostridia; order Oscillospirales; family CAG-272; genus UMGS1696. The sequence continues at coordinate 13,730 of JAFQGY010000260.1, read as the reverse complement.
GAAAATATATCCTTCTCCAAATGTATACCGCCATTTCTGAATGCCATTGACGCATCTCTCCTGCTTTTTCTATAGTATTTCCACAAATTCCTCTTGCAGATCCGGCATTTTTATGCTATACTATCAAAAAAGGTATCAATTCCCCATTTACTGTATAAAGGAGAATATCCCCATGAAAAAGCGTATTTTTATCTTTCTGCTCTCTGCACTGCTGTGCACCTCTGCCCTTGTCGGCTGCGGCGGCGGGGAAACCGAAACGGCACCGGCTGCGGATACCACGGCGGCTCCTGCGGAAACCGAAGCGGAAACGGACTCTCTGGAAGCCAGAAAACTGGTGGACGACGGACTGGGAAACAAGGATTTCGGCGGCGAGGATTTCCGGATGCTCTATCAGGAACGGTATGCCCATTTCCAGTATGTGGAAGAGCTCACCGGGGACACGCTGGATGACGCCGTCTACAACCGGAACATGAACGTGGAAGACCGGTTCAATGCGGTGATCGTTCACAATCTGGGCGCAGAAGAACAGCTTGCCATGGACATCAAGAATTCCGTTCTGGCGGGCAACGATGAATACGACCTGTATATGGGACACACCATGTACACCGGGAAGCACTCCATGCAGGGGATCTTCCGGAACATGTACGATCTGGGCATCGACTTCTCCAAGCCCTGGTATCCCCAGTATGCCGTGGATAACCTGACCTTCAACGGAAAGATGTTCCTGACCTGCAGCGATATCTGTCTTTCCCTGGCCTCCAACACCTACTGCTACTATTTCAACAAGGATCTGGTGGTCAACAACAGCATGGAAGACCCCTACACCGTAGTAAACGAAGGCCGTTTCACCATTGACTATGTGCTGGAAAACGTAGCCACCGTGTATCAGGATCTGAACGGTGACGGCGTGGTGGGCAACGGAGACCTGTACGGCTTCTCCGGCGAAAAGTCCAACTCCACCGTGGCATACCTGTATTCCTTTGATCTGGACATCATGGCCATGTCCGACACCGGGGAGATCAGCGTGCCCTTCGGTTCCGACGAACGTTCCGTGGACGGCATCGAAAAGCTGAAGACCCTGCTCTACGGCAGCCAGGGTTCCTATAATGTCACCGCCGATACCCTGGGCAACGCCGATATGTTTGTGGAACAGACCGCCATCTTCACCACCGGTGTTCTGGGCGACTCCGTTTCCCGGTACCGGGACGACTGTGATTTCGACTACGGCATCGTGCCCTATCCCAAGTTTGACGAAGCACAGGAAAACTACTACACGGTAGCCGGCGGTTCCATCAGCTCTGCCGCCATTCCGCTGACCGTGACCCGGGATGAGCTGGTGGGCACCATGTTTGCCGCTCTGTCCGCCGAAACCTGGAAGACTGTCATCCCCCAGTACTATGATGTGGTTCTGAAGTACAAGGGCGCCCGTGACGAGGCTTCCATCGCCATGATCGACACCATCCTGAACGGCCGCTGTCTGGGCTTTGACTTCATCTACGACGCATTCAACGGATTCGTCTACAAGACCGCCGGCATTCTCAAGGGCAATGTGGCGCTGCCTACCGTCGTGGCCCAGCAGGAAAAAGCGGTTATGAAGCATTACGAAGCCGTACGGGATCTGTTCTTCCCGGAACTGGCGCAGTAAAATAAGAGATAAGAAAATGATGATTAACTAACCTGTTTGTATAGAGGGAACGGGTCGCTTTCTTGAAAGAAAGCTCGGCAAAGAACTTTCAACAGGATTCCCGCTGGATATAGTCTCTGCAATTCCATCTGCCACTGGATATTGTATATCCAAGACATGAGAAATAGTGGAGAGAGCTCCCAGGGACCCGACCCTGCTCGCCACAGAACGTTTCCAATTGCATGAATATAGTTAATCATCGGTTACATAAGAAATCAAAAGTAAGAAATATTTTACCCGTACAGATACGGACAGTGATAGAGAATGGTTCGGGATTCCCCGGCTGTTCTCTATCACCGGTTTAAACGGAGTCAGTATATGCGCAACAAAACCATTGACCTCTCCCCCGACTCTCCGGAAGGGCAGGAATACCTCAGCCGGTGCATAACGGTGGATACCCCCATGGACACACTGGAGCCGGTGCTGGACAAAACGGTGCTGGGAGACAGCTTCCGGGTGCTTCCCTGCCTGCCCTCTGCTTCTGTGGATCTGGTGATTGCAGACCCGCCGTACAATCTGGACAAGCGGTTCGGGGAGACCTCCTTTCACAGGATGGATACGGATGCCTACCGGGCGTTTTCCCATCGGTGGCTTACGGAGGTACTGCGGATTCTGAAGCCCTCCGGCTCCCTGTATGTCTGCTGCGACTGGCAGTCCGGGATGGTGCTGGGGCCTCTGCTTGCGGAAATGGCCGTCCTGCGGAACCGGATCACCTGGCAGCGGGAAAAGGGCAGAGGAGCCTCCGCCAACTGGAAAAACAGCATGGAGGACATCTGGTTCGCCACCAAAACCGAAAACTATACCTTCCATCGGGATGCGGTGCGGCTCCGGCGGCGGGTGATGGCTCCTTACCGGGAGGACGGGGCGCCCAAGGACTGGCAGGACACACCCGACGGAAAATTCCGGGACACCTGCCCCTCCAACTTCTGGGACGACATTACCGTGCCCTTCTGATCCATGCCGGAAAACACGGCGCACCCCACCCAGAAGCCGGAAAAACTCATGGCCAAGCTGATTCTGGCCAGTTCCTCCCCCGGGGATGTGCTTCTGGATCCCTTTGCCGGCGCCGGGTCTGCCTGTGTAGCCGCCGGAAAACTGGGACGGCACTATATCGGCATTGAACAGGAGAGAACCTATTGCTGCTGGTGCGAGAAACGGCTTGCGGACGCAGCATCGGACACAAGAATCCAGGGATACGAAGACGGCGTTTTCTGGGAACGGAACACCCCGCCGAAAAACCGCCAGTCCCACGAAATCTGACAGAAAAGGACAGCATCCGTCCGTCTCCCCATCTTTCCCTGCAGAGCGGCAGATTCTGTCCTTATTTTTCCCCATACAACAAATAGTTCCGTCACCGATCGGTATGGACACAAAATTCTGGTTTTTTTCACCCACTTTACGACATAAAATATTCACAAAAAATTACCTTAAAAATATTGACAAACGACATTAAAAGTGGTATGCTATTTACAGCTAAAAAAATCACCGGAGGGCACCACTTTGCAAGACTTACAAAATAAAAAACTCAACGACTTTTTCGTATCTTCTTTCAACAATCTGCTGATTCTGGAGGAAGCGTATCTGCGTAAGCACTGTGCTGCCGATCTTTCTGTAAGAGAGGTACACGTTCTGGCTGCAGTAGATAAGCTGAGCGGCGAACAGAAGAACACCATGGCCAACATCGCCAAGTTCCTGTGCGTATCGCCCGGATCCCTGACCACCGCCGTAAACACCCTGGTAACCAAGGGCTATCTGGAACGGAGCTACACCCCCAGAGACCGCCGCGTGGTATTCATTCACCTGTCCGCAACCGGCGAAGAAGCCTGTGCCAAACATATGGAATACCACAAGCAGCTGATCAACGCCGCCGCCGAAAAGATGACCGACAAGGAAGTGGAAATCCTGACTTCCGCGCTGGAAAAGGTGTGCGAATTCACCGTGACCAAGGCAGAAAGAGCCGAATAAGATCCATACAAACTACGAAAATCCTTCACTGCGGTGGGGGATTTTTTGTTGTCTGAAAACTGTCCCCACAATTTTGCATATCTGCCGGAAAAGAAAAAACCGGGCCCCTGCCGGAAAACAGGGAAACCCGGTATACAGATATACAAAATCAGAACAGAACCAACAGGAACTGCGATACCAGCACAATGGCCAGCAGCGCAATGGGGTAGGTTGCCGCATAAGCGGAGGCTACTTCGTCGGTCTTGGCTACATGGATCAACGTACCCAGTGCAGGGGTGGAGGTCATGCCTCCTGTGATGGAAGCGAGACTGTTCAGCAGACTCATCTTCAGAACCTTGCGGGCGAATATATAGCCTACGATCATCGGCATGATGGTCATGACCATACCGTACAGGAAGTAGATGGGCTTGAAATACTGGATGAACTGTGCACCGCCGGCAACACCCGCACCCAGCAGGAACAGCATCAGACCCAGTTCCCGGAGCACCTTCAGCACATTCTTGGGAGGCATGATGCTGATGGAACCGATGCGGCCGAAGTGACCGAATACCAGAGAAGTGATCAGCGTACCGCCGGTGGTGGTCAGGGAGAAGGTGGTACCGTCCAGGCCCTGGGAGGTCAGCGGAATCTTGATACTGCCCACCAGAATCCCGATGAATGCCGCCAGCGCAAAGGCCGCCAGACCCATGTCGTCGATCTCGATCAGCTTGCCGCTGTATTCCTTCTTTTCGTTGTCCACGGTGGCAATCAGCTTTGCCCGTTCTGCGTCCATGTCTGCTTTCACAATCTTGGGGATCAGCTGTACGAACAGCACCACGCCCACAACGCCGAACAGGTATGCAATCCCGTACCCTACAACAACAGCCGCTTCATACTGGGCTGCCAGTTCCGGTGCGGCGCTGTAGAGATTTTCCACAGTGGCCTTTGCAGCGGAGAACCCGGGGGTAGTGGTCAGGGCACCGGACAGAAGACCGTCCATCATGGCGATAAACTGCTTGGGATCCGACTCGCCGCCCTTGCCGATGAAATAGCAGGCCACGCAGGTCAGACCGCCTGCCAGAATGATCACCAGACCCAGCAGGATGTAGGATTTGAAATTCTTTTTCAGGTTCTTGAAGAAGTTGGGCCCTGCAATAAAGCCGACTGCCGTTACGAACAGCACCAGACCCAGATTTTCCACGATCTTCAGACCGTTGGATACATACGTCACGTCATTGCTTGTGAGAGCCGCTGCCAGCTTGTCATAGAACAGCGCCCCGTACAGCAGTGCCACAATGAATACACCGGCCGTTCCCAGAGAGATCCCCTTGATGGTGACCCGCCCCAGCAGATAGCCCAGGGCTGCGATCACGAACACGGAGAACATCAGGAACGATACCCCGGAGACGGAAATCACACCGCCGAATATGCTCATGATTGTCTTACCTCTTTTGCTTGAATAATACAGGAGTCGGACTTATTTATCCAGTTCGGTTGCGCTGCGTCTGTAGTCGGGCAGCAGCTTGGGAGACACGGCGTCGGTTTCGATTCCGGCTTCGGCTCTTTCCTTGTCGAATGCGTCGATGTGTGCCAGGGTCAGGGCGCCCACTTCCGTTTCCTTTGCCTTTGCAGCCGCGTTCTGACCAGCGTTCCGGCCGAATACGATGATGTCCAGCAGGGAGTTGCCCATGAGACGGTTTCTGCCATGGATGCCGCCGACGGCTTCCCCGGCCACAAACAGGTTTTCCACATTGGTGGTCATACCGTTCTGGGAGATGTCCAGGCCGCCGTTCTGGTAATGCAGAGTGGGGTACACCAGAATGGGTTCCTTGCGGATGTCGATGCCGTACTTGCCGAACATACGCATCATGGCGGGGATTCTCTTTTCGATGGTGCCTTCGCCGCCGATTTTTTCGATCATGGGAGTGTCCAGCCATACGCCCAGGCCCGCACCGGTGTCCACGCCGTTTTCCCGGGTTGTGCATTCCCGGATGATGGAAGCGGCGGATACGTCACGGGTTTCCAGAGGATGCATGAACACCTTGCCTTCCCGGTTCACCAGCTTGGCGCCCAGGGAACGAACCTTTTCGGTAACCAGTGCCCCGAAGATCTGTTCCGGGAATGCGGCGCCGGTGGGATGGTACTGAAGGGTTTCCGCATACAGCAGCTTGGCCCCGGCTCTGTAGCCCAGCACCAGACCGTCGGCAGTGGCGCCGTAGTGGTTGGAGGTGGGGAAGCCCTGGTAATGCATACGGCCTGCACCGCCGGTTGCGATGATGACGGTCTTTGCCTTTGCCACCATCAGGTCGCCGGTTTCCATATTCAGCAGAACCGCCCCTGCTGCCTTACCGGATTCGTCCAGAATCAGCTCAATAGCAGAGGTGAAGTCCACCACGGGGATATCCCGGTTCAGCACTTCGTCCCGGAGGGTACGCATGATTTCCGCACCGGAGTAGTCCTTGCAGGCATGCATTCTCTTGCGGGAGGTACCGCCGCCGTGGGTGGTGACCATGGTGCCGTCGGGCATCTTATCGAATTCCACGCCCAGCTTGTTCAGCCACTGGATAGCTTCGGGGGCGTCGTTTACCAGCTTATACAGCAGTTCGGGCTTGGCCGCATAGTGACCGCCGCCGAATGCGTCGATATAGTGGATTGCGGGGGAGTCATTGGGCTTGTCAGCAGCCTGGATCCCGCCTTCTGCCATCATGGTGTTGGCGTCGCCCATCCGCAGCTTGGTGACGATCATGACCTTTGCTCCGGCTTCGTGTGCTTCAATGGCCGCAGAGGTACCAGCCCCGCCGCCGCCGATGATCAGCACGTCCACGTCATAGGCGGGGTTTGTCAGGTCGATCTGGTCAGAGGTGATCCGGCTGTGGGCCTGCAGCATTTCTGCCAGCTCCTTCGGCACCTTTTCGCCTTTGTTGGGCCCGATCTGCAGCACTTCAAATTCGTCCTGCTTATAGTCCGGGTGGTAGGCTGCCAGCAGGTCTTCCTTTTCCTTGGCAGTCATACGGGCAGGCTCGTAAGCAATATTCGCTTCTCTTGCTTCTTCCACTGCCTTCAGGGATTTCTGAAACTGTTCAGCGTACATACTTTTTGCGTAAATCTTGATTGACCAAACTGTTTTTGAAGGGGAAACGCGGCTTTTTGAAAAAAGCCTGGCAAAAACTTTAAACAAGGGTTGGGCTGGATATAGTCTCTGCAATTCCGTCTGCACAGCAGGATTGTCGATCCAAGGGCCGAAGAAATAGTAAAGCGAGTTCGCAGGGACCCGACCCTGCTCACCACAGATCGTTTCCGGTTTTGCATACAGTCAGTCAATCAGTGTTTACTTACCTCCTGTCCTTATTTTTCGATTTCTCTGTTGTTGTACAGTTCCTTCATTTCATCGATGGGCTTCTGCATCAGATTCTGCAGCAGTTCCTCGAAGGTACCGTCCTTGATTTCTTTGACTCTGTCGTTCAGGTGACCGGTTTCGGGGGCCAGATACTTCCCGTTGAGACGGCGGGCCAGCATAGCCACCTGGGGATGGGAGATCCCGGCGGGGCATCTGGAGGAGCAGACGCCGCACATGACGCAGTCGAAGGATTCTTCCGCACACTTTTCAAATTCGCCTCTCTGGGCGTATGCGATATACTGCATGACGTTCAGGCCCTGGGTACAGCTCTTGGTGCAGGCATTGCAGCCGATGCAGGCGTAAATTTCGGGATACAGCTGCATCATCACCATATCGGTGGGCTTTACCTTTTCGATGTCGAACACCTGCTTTACCAGCGGGAAGAACGGCAGGGTTGCGATGTACATGCCTTCTTCCACCTTGGTCTGGCAGGCCAGGCACACCTTCAGTTCCCGGTCGCCCTTGATGCGGTAAATGGTGGCACAGGCGCCGCAGAACCCGTTCCGGCATCCGCACCCTCTCACCAGCTGGTACCCGGCATATTCCATGGCACGCATGATGGTCAGATTTTCCGGCACGCTGTATTTCTTACCGAACAGGAATATATTAACCATGTTTTCCATAATGGAGTTTTCCTTTCGTTTGTTGGCTTCTGTATGTATTGTTATGATGGTTTGGTGCAAAAGAAGGATGTTGGGTACAGAGCGGAATCCCCCGTCACACCGGATATGGAAATCAAAATAGGAGCGGATGCTGCCGGTGTGCCACCCCCCTTGAAAAGGAGGGCGCATTTTTTTGGTTGAAAGCGGCTATATCGTTCGTTATACTTACAAAATATAGACTATCCAACCATATAGATATTCAGGCTTTCCGTTTCCAATATGGCCACATGAATTTCAGCCACAAAAACGAGCCCTCCTTTTCAAGGGGGGTGTCGCGCCTTCAGGAAACTCCCCTATTTCGTTCGCACCACAAGGCGTGACGGGGGATTTCCACTACTGCACCCTGCATCCCTCGTCCGCCCATCATAGATCTGTGAATTCTTAACTCTGTTCTCTTATTTCCGACCGATCAATATTCGTCCGGCAGCTCGTCAATCTCGTCGCACCGGAACACAGGGCCGTCCTTGCAGACATACTTGGCACCCACGTTGCACCGGCCGCACTTGCCGATCCCGCACTTCATCCGCAGTTCCAGGGTGGTGTACACCTGCTCCTTGGCGAAGCCCAGTTCCTGCAGGCCTGCCAGGGTGAACTTGATCATGATCGGGGGGCCGCAGAGGATGGCGGTCTTGTCGGTGGAGAAGCCCAGTTCCTTGACGTAGTTGGGTACAAAGCCCACGTGGCCGTCCCAGTCTTCTTCTTCTCTGTCAATGGTCAGGTGCACGGTGATCCCGTCGTCCGTCATCCATTCGGTGAGAATTTCGTTGTAGTCCACCAGATCCGCCTTGCTTCTGGAGCCGTATACGATGTCGATCTTGCCGTAGCGGTCTCTGTAGTGGCGGCAGTAGTTGATAACGGAACGCAGGGGGGCAAGCCCGATACCGCCTGCGATGAACAGCATATCCTTGCCGGCGAAAGCGGTGTCCACCGGGAAAGCGTTGCCGTAGGGGCCGCGGATGGTGATCTGCTGACCCACTTCCATCTGGTGCAGCCAGTCGGTGACACAGCCGCATTTCTTGATGGAAAATTCCATGTATTCGGTGTTGGTGGGGGAAGAGGTAATGGAGAACATGGCCTCGCCCACACCGGGGATGGACAGCATGGCGCACTGGCCGGGCATATGGTCAAAGGCCTTCTTTCCATCCGGGGTCACCACACGGAAGGTCTTTACGTCCGGCGTGTCGATGCGGATGTCGGTCACTTCCCCGATCACCGGGATCAGAGGTTCCTTCGGCATCATGAATTCATTCAGCATTTTCGTTCCCTCCCAGCTTCTTCATAACCTTGACAATGTTCATGGAGATGGGACACCGGGACAGGCATCTGCCGCAGCCCACACAGCTGAACAGACCGCCGTTGTTTTCCGGATAATACACCAGCTTGTGCATGAACCGCTGACGGAATCTTTGCATATGGTTGGGCCGGTTGGTGCCGTGGGCCATCATGGTGAAGTCGGAGTACATGCAGGAGTCCCAGCAGCGGAACCGGATCACTTCCCGGCCGGTGTTGAAGTCCTTGATGTCGTAGCACTGGCAGGTGGGGCATACAAACGTACAGGTACCGCACCCCAGGCAGGCTTCGCTCAGCTCGTTCCAGGCGGGATCGTTGAAGAATGTATCGGTCTTGCCGCCGCCGAATGCATCGGATTTCAGATCCGCCAGAGGCAGCTTGTCCAGCCGTTCGTTTACGGTAGCCTTTACAGCATCAGCCGCATCATCCGCACAGTCTTCGGTTACGTCTGCCACAGCATTCAGCAGTCCTTCGCCCTTTTCGGTTTTGGCGGTCAGGTAGATATATGCATCGTCTTCCCAGCAGATCACATCCCCTTCCGGATCGGCCGCATCAATGCCGAAGGTACGGCAGAAGCAGGTTCCGGCGGGCTTGTTGCAGGCCATGGACACGATGATTCCATGGGCACGGCGGTTGGCGTAGTAGCTGTCCACCGGGTCGGAGAGGAATACGTTGTCCAGCACGGTAAAGCTGCGCACGTCACAGGCTCTCACGCCGAACAGGATGAAGTCCTCGTGTTCTCTTCTGGTATCAAAGATTTCCAGCTTTTTGCCGGTCATCTTAAAGGTCATCATGTTTTCCGTCTGGGGGAAGAAGAAATCCTTGGGGCTGCGGGTGGTGTTCAGTTTTTTCGACAGCTGGGTACCGTCTTTCCATTCCGCATAGTAGGCACCGGCCAGTCGGGAATTTACATCCCGGGACTTTTCATCCGCACCGTCCACGGGCACATACAGCTTTGCGGTCTTTGCCATAGCGGCCAGCAGGGCATTCTTGTTTGCAAGAGCACATTTACGCATCTTTGCCACCCCTTTCGTCCACAGAGGCTACCGCTTCCCCGGGTTCCATGTCCCCTTCGGTGTAGTCCACAAGCGGCGCACGGCTTCCCACTTCTGCACCGGCCTGATATTCCCCGTAGAAGGCATCAATGTCCTTGATGAACTTCCGGTTCAGCAGGTGCAGCGGGATGTGCTGGGGACATACTCTGGAGCATTCGCCGCAGTCGGTGCATCTGCCCGCCACGTGGAACGCACGGATGATATGGAACATCTTTTCTTCAAAGCTGTCGGAAACAGCCTTGTTTTCCACCCCGGATTTGGGGTTGCCGAACACGCACTTTTCGCAGGTGCAGGCAGGACATACGTCCCGGCAGGCGTTGCAGCGGATGCATCTGGACAGTTCATTCTGCCAGAAGGCAAACCGTTCGTCAGGCGTCATGGCCTCTAACTTTGCCACTTCATCGAAACGGGCGGAATCCACCACGTCACCATCTTCCCCGAGCAGCTCATCATAGGCCACATGCTTCTTGGACTTGCACACCCGGCAGCGTTCTGCCAGATAGTCCGCTCTGTTCAGCTTCACGTCGCCGTCGTACAGGGTATGTACAATCAGCTTGTCCCCGTCGGTTTCCACGCCGGTCACACCTTCGCCCACTTCTTCTTCGATGAGGCGGATGTCGGCCATACCGTCGCAGGGGATCCCCACGGCGTATACCTTTTCTCTGTCAAACCGGTGCTCGGTCAGCAGCTGGTTGAAGGAATAGGTGTCGCAGGGCTTCAGGAATACCAGGATCTTCCCTTCCCCGGCGGTTTCTTTAATCAGATATTTGGAAAAGTTCGCCCCGCAGAAATCGTTGTACACGAAATCCTTTTCCAGTTCTTCCCTGGAGGAGAACACGGCGGGGGTCACATCATAGTCAAACTGCCCTTTCTGCCAGCCGTACACCCGGTTTACCGTTCCGGCGTCCAGCAGTTCGCAGGCTTTTTGCAGAAGAAGATCTCTTGTTACTGTTTGCATCTCAGATCCTCCAGTCTCTTGTTTTCCCCGAGGGCGGTCACCTGTTCCACAAATTCGTTCATGGTAGCGGCAAACTTGGCACCTTCGGCGGCGGATACCCATTCCACTCTCGTCCGTTCTCTTTCAATACCCAGATAATCCAGCATGGAGAACAGCAGGGACATACGCCGTCTGGTGAAGTAGTTGCCGGAGGTGTAGTGGCAGTCGCCGGGATGGCAGCCGCAGATGATGACGCCGTCGGCCCCTCTCTGGAATGCCCGGAGAATGAACATGGGGTTCACCCGGCAGGAGCAGGGCACACGGATGATTTTCACTTCGGCAGGATAGTTCAGCCGGTTGTTGCCCGCCAGGTCAGCGCCTGCATAGGAACACCAGTTGCAGCAGAACGCAACGATCAGGGGCTTGAAGTTTTCGTTTACTTGCATATTGCGTCAACCTCCGCCATGATTTGTTCGTTTGCGAAGCCCTTCAGATCCATCGCCCCGGAAGGACATGCCACCGTACAGCAGCCGCAGCCCTGGCATACCGCTTCGTTGACCTTGGCCACACGGCGGAGCTTGGTGGTTCTGTCGGGCATACGGAATTCCTTGTCTTCATACGTAATGGCGCCGTAGGGACATACCTTTTCGCAGGAGGAGCATCCGTTGCACATCAGCTCATTGGAAGATGCCACGCAGGGGTTGCCCGTGAGCTTATCCTTGCACAGCAGACCGATGACCTTGGCGGCGGCGGCGCTGGCCTGGGATACGGTTTCCGGGATGTCCTTGGGACCCTGACAGGTACCGGACAGGAACACGCCGGCGGTGGGGGATTCCACGGGACGGAGCTTGGGATGGGCTTCGGTGAAGAAGTCGTTGGTGTCCATGCTGGCGGTGAGCATTGTGGCCAGCGGACGGGCGGACTTGTCGGGTTCGATGGCGGCGGCCAGTACCACAAGGTCAGCGTCGATCTTCAGCTGTTTGTCGGCCAGCAGGTCGGAGGCCAGAACCTTCAGCTTGTCACCTTCGGGAGTAACCTTGCCCACCATACCCTTGATATAGTGCACGCCGTATTCTTCCACGGCACGGCGGTAGAATTCATCGAATGCCTTGCCGGGGGTTCTCACGTCGATATAGAACACGTACACTTCGGTGTCCGGGTACTTGTCCCGTACCAGCATGGCATGCTTGGCGGTATACATACAGCAGATCTTGGAGCAGTATTCCTTCCCCTTGGAAGCGTCATGGCTGCAGCGGGAACCCACGCACTGTACGAACACGATGGTATGGGGGTGCTTGCCGTCGGAGGGACGGAGCAGTTTCCCGGCGGTGGGGCCTGCGGCGTTGGTGAGCCGTTCAAATTCCAGAGAGGTGATGACATCCTTGGACTGGCTGTAGGCGAATTCATCGAACTTGTTCATGGAAATGGGGTTATAACCGGTTGCGGCCACGATGGCGCCGTACTTTTCTTCGATGATTTCGTCCTTCTGTTTGTAGTCAATGGCCCCGGCGGTACATACCTTGGCGCAGACACCGCACTTGCCGGTCTTCAGCATGGTGCAGTAGTTGGGGTCAATGGTGGCCACTTTCGGCACAGCCTGTGCAAAGGGGATATACACGGCCCGGCGGTTGTCCATACCCAGGTTGAATTCGTTGGGAACCTTCTTCTGGGGACATTTTTCGGTACACAGGCCGCATCCGGTGCAGATATCTTCCTTGACATAACGGGCCTTTTTGCGGATCTTCACAGAGAAGTTGCCCACGAAACCGCCCACTTCTTCCACTTCACTGTAGGAGAAGATGCGGATATTTTCGTTCTGTCCGGCGTCCACCATCTTGGGGGTCAGGATACAGGCGGCGCAGTCCAGGGTGGGGAATGTCTTGTCCAGCTGGGCCATTTTCCCGCCGATGGTAGGCAGCTTTTCCACGATGTCTACCGGGAAGCCGGCATCGGCAATGTCCAGAGCGGTCTGGATCCCTGCGATACCGCCTCCGATCACCAGCGCACGCTTGGTGACAGGGGTCTGGCCGGGGGTCAGGGGGGTATTGAGGTTTACCTTGGCTACGGCAGCCTTCCCCAGGATGATGGCCTTTTCGGTACCGGTAGGCATATCCTTATGGATCCAGGAGCACTGTTCCCGGATATTGGCGATTTCCACCATGTAGGGGTTGAGCCCTGCGGCGGCGGCAGTCTTCCGGAAGGTGGCTTCATGCATCCGGGGAGAACAGGAGCACACCACAATGCCGGTCAGGTTATGTTCCTTAATGGCATCCTTGATCATGTCCTGCCCTGCCTGAGAGCACATGTACTGATAATTGTCGGAGAAGACCACGCCGGGTTCGGTTCTCAGCGCTTCCGCAACCTTTACCACGTCCACGGTGCCGGCAATGTTGGTGCCGCACCAGCAGACAAATACACCGATTCTTTGCATATTGTCTCTCTCCTTTCTTACTTACTGTATTTCCGCAGTGCGCTCATCAGCAGCTGCTGGGGGGTATCTTCGTCCACCTGTGCGGGAATGTCGTCGGGTTTCAGGTGGTTCTGACCCTGCTGACGGATTACCATCAGGCGTACGGCTTCCACCAGCTTGGCAGGCTCCACGTTCCGGGGGCATCTGTCCACGCAGGCAAAGCAGGTCAGACATTTATAGATCGACTTCGACTCCATGAGTTTTTCGATTTTGCTGTGATCGTGATCACAATCGTTCACCATGTTCACGAACTGATGCGGATGGTATTCCATCTCGTCGTAAGAGGGGCAT
>JAFQGY010000259.1 GCA_017415325.1 Clostridia bacterium | reverse complement strand
GAACTGGTTCTGGCAAGTATCCGGAAGTACAAGGGAAAAGCCGATCCGTCCGCTGCTGCCGTCAAACTGGATCCGACCTTCGCGGCGATTCTGGAACGGTATCAGGTGATACGGGAAGACAAGCTGAAGCTGGAACGGGAAGCGGAAAAGCTGGACAAAGAGCTGAAAACAGTCATAATTCCTGTAATCGATAAACTGGGACGGGCCTGTATCGGTTCCTGTGTGAAAGATGGTGTGGAATATATGATTACCTATAAGCCAACCTACCGCACCGGCATATCCGGCGATAACCTGACCCGGCTGGAAGCACAGCACAAAAATATTTTTGACGAATTTGCGACAAAAACGGAGAGTCGTCGGGTATTTATTAAGCAAAGGAGTGTTTAAGGATGGTATGCACACTTGACAGAGTGATTTACGAAGACCGCAGTGCCGGATTCATGATCGCCTCGTTCAAAACAAAGGATGAAGCAGTCCCCAGTGATGCACGAAGTACCTTTACTCGGGGAGATAAGATGATCCGTTTCACAGCGGTCGGGTATCGTCTTCCCACCACCGGGGCCATTGATGTGGATCTGGACGGACACTGGGAGAAGAACAAATACGGACTGCAGCTTGCGGTAGATCGCTGCGTGGAGATCATTCCGAAGACAAAAGACGGGATTACCGCCTATCTTTCTTCCGGACTGATCAAAGGCATTGGCGGCAAAACAGCAAAACTGATTGTGGATGCCTTCGGTGTGAAAACACTGGAGGTCATCGAAAAAGAGCCGCAGAAACTGCTCACTGTGAAAGGAATCACGGAAAAGAAGCTGAAAAGCATCACCGATTCCTACACCCAGAGCAAAAGCATCCGGGATATCGTTTCCTATCTGTCCCCCTACGGTGTGACGGTGAAGAAATGTGTCCGGATTCAGGAAGAATTCGGCGCACAGACCATGGACATTCTGAAGAACTGTCCCTTTGAGCTATGTTCCATCAGCGGATTCGGCTTCAAAACCGTGGATGAAATCGCCCGAAAAACAAGCTGCACACCAAACGATCCCATGCGGATACGCGGTGCGTTGCAGTTCACACTGGACGATTCCATGACGGCGGGACATCTGTATCTGGAGAAAGAAACGCTCCGGAACAAAGCCCATGAGCTGCTGAACGCCGGATACGCAAACGAAGCGGTGACACTGGCGGAGATTCATGCCGTACTCAGTTCCATGGTGAAGAACAACACCTTCGTTCATGAAAATGGCTGTATCTACACCCGACGGAACCATTTCAACGAGAAGGAAACCGCCGATGCCATTTCAGCCATCCTGTCCGAGAAGGTACAGGCAGTGGATGTGACAAAGGAACTGGCAGAATCCCAGCGGAATCTCGGAATCACGTTGTCACCGAAGCAGACGGAAGCCGTGAAGATGTGCTTTTCCGGGAATCTATCCATCATCACAGGCGGTCCCGGTACCGGGAAAACCACCGTACTGCGTGTGATTCTGGATGTGTACCGTCGGATTAGCGAGAAAGGAGAAATCCTCCTGACCGCCCCCACCGGACGTGCCGCCAGACGCATGGAGGAAAGCACCGGTTTTGAAGCCTGTACACTGCACAAAGCACTTGGGCTGATTACCGATGAGGATGATACCGGAACACTCAACGACACCAGTGACCTGACAGTCGATTTCATCATCACCGATGAGTTTTCCATGGTGGATATGGCACTGGCAAAGGAGCTGTTCACCCGTATCAGCGGAGGTGCAAGGATTTTGCTTGTGGGAGATGCCGATCAGTTACCCAGTGTCGGAGCCGGAAATGTGTTCCGTGAGCTGATGCAGTGCGGACGGATTCCCGTGACCAGACTGTATCTGTTATACCGGAAGTCCGGTACCAGCCGCATTGCCATCAATGCCAAGTTGATACAGGAGTATGACACACGACTCCACTTCGGGGAGGATTTCCTGTTCTGTCCCTGCGAATCGGAGGCACAGGCAGCCGACCGGGTATGCCAGCTGTATATGGATGAAATCGCACAGCTCGGAATCGAAAAGGTGCAGATTCTCTCACCCTTCAAAAGCCGTGGTGACACTTGTGTAAAGAACCTGAACGATCGTCTGCGGGAAATCATCAATCCACTGTCTCCTGCACTCGCAGAGATGAAGGTAGGAACACGAATCTACCGTACCGGCGACCGGGTTCTGCAGACCAGAAACATCGAGGATATCTCCAACGGTGATGTCGGATTTATCCGGCAGATCACAAAGGAAGAGGACGATACCTGTTCCGCGCTGATCGAATTCGGAGACCGGAGCCGCACCTACAGTCAGGATGAAATGGACATGATCGAACTTGCTTACGCCATGACGATTCACAAGAGTCAGGGAAGCGAGTACAGCACAGTGATCATTCCGATGATGGCGAGCCACTACATCATGCTGCGCCGGAATCTGATCTATACTGCGATCACCCGTGCACGGAAAAAGGTAATTCTCGTGGGAGAGAAGAAAGCGATCTATACTGCAATTCATAAGAACGACATCGACGGACGGAACACCCGTCTTGCCGAACGGATTATCAATCAAAGATAAAGAATGGAGTGAAACAAAAATGAATGAATCCCTGTACAACAATTTTGAAGCTGTGAAAGAACTGAACCGCGTAGATGGTTTCGATCCGACAAAAGTGATGCGCCATATCGTGGAACCTATGGAAGACGGCACTTCCTCGGAACGGTGCTATCTGGATGTCGCCTACCGTAAACTGTGGTTCCGGCTGAAGTACCCGCAGGGTGCGATCAAGAAGTTTGTCCGGGAGATCACCGATCAGTTTGCCATTGTGGAAGCGAAGGTGTATCTGGACCGCAGTGATCCGGCGGATAACTACATCGCCAATGCCATTGTCAAGCGGTATTTCAACCCGGAAGACAAACTTGGGGATAAGTATCTGGAACTGGCAGAAACAGCGGCTGTGGGACGTGCTCTTGCAGACGCCGGATTCGGGATTCAGTTCGCGGACAGCAGTGACAGTATGGATCCGAATGTGGTGGATACCCCCGTAGGACTGCCGCAGGGAGTAAAGATCAATACCATCACCGGTGAGGTGATGCAGCCCCCTCAGCCGACGGCACCTGCCGCTGCGAATGCAGAAACGAAGAATACGGCTGCACAGACACCTGTCAATCCGCAGAATCCGATTCCCGTAAATCCGTCACCGGCGTTTACCATGGAAATGCCTATGGAAGCGATCATGCCGATGATGACACTGGATTATGCGACGAAGTTCATTGTGGACTGCGGCGTATATAAGGGAAAGACGCTCGGTCAGGTGGCAATGGAAAAGCCGACGGCACTGGAATGGTATGTGAACAGCTACAAGGGCAAAAACAACATCCTCCGTGCGGCAGCGAAATTCCTGCTGGACAGAGCTGCGGCGTAAGGAGGATGTATCATGAGCAAAGTTGTTGTTTACAGACCAGTGGACGGAATCACGTTGAATACGGAGATTGAATATCTGCTGAACGAAGATGATTCCGTCATGATGTTCGATTCCGAAGAACAGGCGAAAATATGGCTTGCTATGCAGGGTATAACAGAGGAAGAACTGTTCGTGATGACTTTCCTTGAATCCTGCGGAACCTGCAAACGATGCGGAGGTCCGCTGTTCCCAAGTCTTCTGAAAAAGGAAGGATATACCTATCAGTGCTTCACCTGTGACGAGGATTTCTACGCCTTCGAGCAGAACGATTAACCTACAGAAAGGAGATTGCTGTCATGGATACCTTCGCATTTACCATCCTGGACATAGCATCTCTGCTGAATTTGACTGTCCGTCACAGAGGCGGTCAGAACATGGACGTGGACTGTCCGCTGTGCGGGAAGAAAGGCAAGATGAATCTGCATTTCGGCAAGAACGTCTTCCGGTGCAATTACTGCGGTGAAAGCGGCGGAATGATCTCCCTGTATGCGAAGGTGTACGGGGTAGACAATTCCACCGCTTACCGGGAGATATGCGATTCCATGCAATTATCCACAGGTTCTGTACGATCGCTGCCGGCACCGGTTCATGAAGATTCCGCATCACCGGAGCCGGAAATGGCACCGCTGGAGGACAGGGATCAGACCTATCGGATGCTGCTGTCCCTCCTGACACTGTCGAAGACCCACAAGGACAATCTGCTTGCACGCGGACTGACCGAAGAGGACATATACCGGTACGGCTACAAGAGCACTCCGGCGTTCGGATTTGTGAAGATGATCGAAACGCTGGAGTCCCTCGGCTGCCGTCTGGACGGTGTTCCCGGGTTCTATCGGAAGGAAGGCAAATGGCTGACCAGCTTCTGTTCGGCCTGTTCGGGAATTGTAATTCCGGTGGTATCCATGGACGGCAAAGTGCAGGGAGCACAGATCCGGCTTGACCGCCCCATCGGGAACCGGAAATACATATGGTTTTCCAGTACGGACAAGGACTCCGGCGTTGGTGCGGGAAGTCCGGCACACTTCATTGGTGATCCGTCAGACAAAGCGGTGTATGTGACAGAAGGCCCATTGAAGGCTACAGTTGCTCATTCGCTCTCTGGTAAGACCTTTGCAGCAGTAGCGGGTGTAAACCAGTATACGGCTCTGGAGGAACTGCTGATCCGGCTGAAGACCAACGGGACAGAAACGATTGTCGAGACTTACGATATGGACAAACTCACGAACGAACACGTGGAAAAAGGATGTCAGCGGCTCATTGAACTTTGTACACAGTACGGATTCCAGATCAGACGGCTGAAATGGGATCCTGCTTACAAAGGAATTGACGATTATCTGCTGGCAAGGAAGAAAAAAGGCTGAAGGAAGACCGGTGCGGCTGTATTATGGCTGCATCGGTTTTCTTGTAATCTGCAGCAGAAAGAAGGGACAAAAATAGAATGAAAACCGATCTTGAACAGGTGAAAGCCGAAGCCAGGATGCTTCTGTACACGGATGTGCATCTGACTGAATTTTCACCGCTTGTAGTACAGCATCCGTTCACCAAATCCGGGTATGTAGGTATCCGGCAGGATCATAAAGTACAGATTCTCAATATTGCGGAAAACGAAGACGATCTGCGTACATGGAGAATATACGTCTGTAACCTGATTGACAGATGTGAGTCCGCTCATGATGTGTATATGCTTTTTACAGAACCATATGCACTTACATTTCTGCATCATACACGGATACACCTGTCAAAACATGACTTGTCAGAGATTCTTGCTTCCGCATGGACAGCTTCGGAGAATCCCAATCAGGATCCAAATGTATCGAAACGGGCATTGCTGTCCTTGTTCCGGTCAGCGGATCCCGGTGTACTGATGACAGCGAATGACATGGAGATATGGAAGGCACTTCCGGCAGATGTCACTGTTTATCGTGGGGTAACTTCGGATAACGCAGGAAACATCCGCGCTCTGTCATGGACATTACAGCAGAGTACAGCGGAATGGTTTGCTCATCGGTTCGGTGAAAATGGGACTGTATATGAAGCACACATCAGTAAGGAACATATATATGCGTATTTTAATAACCGGGATGAAGCTGAGATCATTGTTGATCCGAAGCATCTGAACGGCATAACGAAATACGGTAAATTAAGTTAGGTAAGGAGTGAAATACATAATGAATGAACAGACCAAAGAACAGCTCAGAGCTGTACTGAAAGATGAAGAAAAAACAGCAGCATTTGCTCAGAAAATCCTTGAAACGATCGATACGGACGATGAATCCTATGAGGACATCGGAAATTCTGTCATTCATGCTTTGCTGAACAACGATGCTGATGGTTTGCTGATCGCTCTTTGCGGCTGGTCTGCAGATTCCCTACTGAACCTGATGAAAACGGATCTTCCGTATCGGGAGGAACCGGTATGACAGATTTTGAAAACAGCATCGTATCGGCAATCCGTGACTGCATCGACAGGCATACATACTGTGACTGGAACGAATCCGAAGGTCTTTACTGCTGTGAGATTTATGCCGATTATCGGGATGAAGCAGATAACAAATCCGTATGTGAATGGTGTAAGTCCAAGACGCCATTTATTCGTTTTTACGAAGACCTTCAGGAGTGGTATTTCGACTACTCCATAATGTGAGGAAGACATATTGTCCACACTCCGGCACCACTGGGACAGTCCGATCTCTTATGAGGACAACGCAGAATTTATCGAAGACTGGGTACGGAATCATCTGTACTTCAACTATCCGGATGAGCATTTCCTGAAGCAGCGTATCTGTGTGGACATCCTTGTGGATACCGGTGACGGCAATTACGATTATGTTCTGAACGATATATACCCACACTATGACGGCAGGTATGGTGAACCAGTTCATGAAAAGGCATCGGTTTTGTGGCTGATCCGTCAGCAGGGGTATGGAAAACGGATGCTGAACAGGGCACTGCCCCATGGAGAATACTCCGGCAGTGTACTGATGGAAAGCATCCGGACAGAACTGCATAACTGTGCTTCTCACATGAATGCCCTGACATTCTTTGTGGAAATGACGGTACAGCAGCTTCTGGAACTGCAGGAAACAATGGAATCAGAGCCGGAACGGAGTCTTGTACTGGACAAATCTTCCGCCTGCGGGCTGTATGATGTCTGGTCGGGAGCCGGTTCGCTTCTAGAGATTCAGTTGGAGAAAGATGTGGTACTGCCGCTGAAATACATCAGCACAGCACTGCCGGACGGCGGAAGAGGTTACAGCGTGGTAAATGTGTACGCCATGTGCAGCTCCTTCTGGACGCCGACGATGAAACAGATACTATGAAAGGATTTATGGTATGGGATATCAGATTTATATGAGAGAAGTGGATCTTCGGATCAGAAAAGAGAATTTTGAGGCGGCTCTTTCTGCTGTGAAAGCGGCTTTTTCATCCAGCTGGACGGAGCATCTGGATACTTTTGAAGAAGCCATGTCAGATTTCGATTATGCTCCGGAGTACGATGAGGATGGAAATATCGATGGATTTGAATTCATCGGAGAAAAACTCAGAAATGACCGTGAATTCTGGGATACCGTTGCTCCCTTTGTGGAGGAAGGCTGTTATCTGGAAATCGAAGGAGATGACCTTGAAATCTGGCGGTGGAAGTTCAGAAATGGGAAAGTCGTTGTGCAGTACCCGACATTCCTGTGGGATGACGATGAGGAAGAATCATGCGAAACAGCTACCTGAACAGTGCGGACTGCATCAATGCTATTGACAGGATTGATGTTTCCAAACTCACCTTTGAGGATGTACGGGTACATTACGGAACCGGACGCAGTTATACTGTGCAGGGAAATTACGAAAAGAAGTATTTCTACCGCAACGGCAAGAAAACAAACATCGGGGATATCGAGGAATCTGTCTGGCGGGATATTGTCCGGCAGATGATCTCAATCCACAGTGAAGATGAACTTTTTCAGAATTTATCTGCATGGTATTCGGAAACCGGAGGTGTGTTCAGAACAAAATCCGAGCAGGAACTGTATATTCTGGAACTTCATGCTGTACGGATTTTCGATGATCCCGGTTGGTGTGACTATATCCGGTTCAATCAGCGCTATCGTCCGGATATGATCGACGAAGGCAGATTGGTTACGGTCTGGATGGATTGCTGTCAGAAGGAAGGCTTGACAACAAAGGAACTATATGAAAAAAGATATGGTGAACTGCTTCCTTGCCCGCATTGCGGCAGATACAGTACATTCCATATCGTAGAATGATCATAAATTAAGGAAGGAAAACACAATGATTATCAACAGGAACGGAACTGAGTATGAGTACAATCACCATTATTACAAAATCGGTGAAACGATCATTGCCACGGAGGAAAGCGAATACGCCGGACTTGTCGGTGTGATCTACGAAATCCGTGACGATGAAGATAAGGAAACCGAAAATGATACTCCGGATTTCTACTGTGCCTTTGAGCCGCCGGTTTTACCGCAGGAAGTGGAGAAGCTGGAACAGATCTTTTCCGAACTGTACGGAACTCCGAAGAAATTGGAGGACATCTCCCTTGATATGGTCATCATGGCACCGGAGATGATCCGTCCGTATCATGCAGTCCAGAACAGCGGATATACAACGGACATCTGGATGGTCATGGAAGACTGGGCGATCAACGATATGTGTGATACCGATACGCACCTTTTCTCCAACTGTGAGAGCGCAGAGCTTCATTTGCATCGGCTTATCAATGAGTTTTTCACATATGATAGTCCCGCAACATGGCGCACAGAACCGAACTTCGAGGAAGAAGCCGGAGAACTGTATTATAAGGCATGGCTGGACGGCGATTATCGGGAAAATCATTATGAGGTTGCCATTATAAGAAAGATGATGGATCTGACATGGGATTACATCCATAAAGTCGGTCGGATGAATAATGAAGCGTATGCGAAGGAAGATATGCTCACGCGGATCACGGAAGAAGACAGCGAGATTGAAGCCACGGACGAGGAACGGCAGAAACTGATCGAATTTGTGAACAGTACGGATGTGGAGGGACTGATCGAGGATAAGCTTGGCAGTGCTGATTCGTACTGGGAACGGTATTGGTCTGCAGTGAACGATGTGGCGCAGGATCTGCTGAAGGAAATTCGCGGACAGGATGAATGATGTGATATGAAAAAGGCGGCATGGCTTCACGGGTTTGTGAGGCTGTGCCGTTTTTTGAGATGAGTAGAAGAGAATTTTTACTTGTAATATGCTTAAAAATGCTGTATAATGTATTTGAGAAGTTATATTATATGGATTGTTATTGATAGGAGGACACGTATGAAGAGACGGATACTTATTCTGTGTGCTGTGTTAATCACCCTGATATGCTGTTCCTGTGCTAAGGAAATTCCTGATGAAATGGATCCATATCTCGGTATGATGACCAGAACCACTGCGTCGGATTATTCCAGAAGCATTGATTCATTATTGTATCGCGATGGCGTGTACTGGTTCGTGGAGACAGTAGGAGCAGAGAATGCAGCGTACATATGCACCTTTAATCCGGACACCGGTGAAATAACAAAAGAAAAACTGCCCTTTGCAGTGGAAGGTAAGCTGTCCTATTTCGCTTTAACTGATACAGGATATGCTGTGATTCTGAATATGGCAGTCTCCTTCAGTGCTCCAGCTGATTACCGGCTGTACTATTTTGAAAATGGAGTACAGGTATGGGAAATGAAGCTGAACACTATTTTGGGTATATCTGAAGGGGATTCTTTACAAACTATACATCTGAGCGGTAATGGTAAGACACTGCTCATCACATTGGAACAGAACGGGATCTGGCTGAAAGCGGACGATCCTGGAAAAGTTAGCGAATTTACTTTACCGGACAAACCTACTCAGATTATGGCTTGCCCGGATGGGACAATCCGTTTGTTCTGCTACAGTGCCAGCCGTGAATATTTATTTGACAGGGAAACTGCAATTGTATCCTATTTGAAGGTGTTTGATCCTGATAAAGGTACTTTTACAGACAATAATGCACTGCTGCAGGAGGTCAGTCAGTGGGGAGCATACGAATACTATCCCGGACTGGAATATGATCTGTACTACCGGAATGACAATGGTCTGTACGGATATAATACAGGGGGCAGTCCTGTTCTTCTGATAAACTGGGTAACTTCAGGGATATACATTAACTCTATGCACGCGCTAGCAGTTCATCCGGACGGTAGATTTTTAATCTCCGAAACTATGGGAGAGGATGTGTGGGATGAAACATCACTATCCTGGTTTTCTCCTGCTGAAGGCGAGGACACAAGACAAATTGTGAAGGTGTCCTATGTCAGTTATTCCGGTGTCAGTGAAATTCCCGGAGCAGCGATCGCATTCAACAGCAGTCAGGATACATATCTGGTAATATGTGAAGAATATGAGTCCGCCAATGGAGCAGGTGCTTATGCCACTATGTTGACCGGACTGGACAAAGCAATTCTGGACGGATCTCTTGGGGATCTGGTGATGCTGGAATCAGAAGAGGATGTGCTTAAATACGGTAATAAAGGAGTATTTGTCGACTTGTATCAGTGGATCAATGAGGAAGAGATTTTCAACTGTATCAGAGAGTTATATGAAACAGACGGTTCACTGTACGCTTTGCCGCAAAAGTTTTCTGTGTACAGCTTTTTAACCGATGAAGGATATACTGCCAAAGATTGGACAATTGAAGCTTTCCTTTCACTTGCTGAGGAAAACTCCAACGAGCGTCTGACTGCGCTTTCTGGTACACATTTACAGGATATTTTCACGGATTGTGTATTGGCTTCGTATGTAAATCAGAAGAATAGAACATGTGATTTTTCTTCACCCATATTTTCAGATATAATGGAATATCTGAAAATGACCCAAAATGACACACTGGCTGAAGGTGCGTATGAGCCTTCCTCCTATATATCAGATAGAATCCGTTTGTACCGAGACGTAATTGTTCGTTTTTCACATTACATCCAAGCATCTGTGTTTTATGGACCGGATGCGGATGTACAGTGGCTCGGGTATCCCACAGCGGAGGGTGGAAAGATGAAGGTACAGGCACAGAATCCGTATGCAATTACGGCAAACAGCAATGTCAAAGAGGGGGCATGGGCATTTCTATCCTTCCTGCTTTCTGGTGACCGGGTGGATTTCAATGATCGTATGAGTGGATTCCCGGTACTGCGTGAAACTCTGGCAGACTGGTTTGCCATTGAGGAAGGACAATATTATCATATTGGAGTGGATGGCGGTGTATCTGTCGGAGGTAAATCCGAGCCGAAGGAAGGCGATATACTGGTTCTTCAGGCGGATGATACTATGTATAATGGAATACTAAGCTGGCTGGATAGTATTTCAGCACTTCCTGCTATTCCGAAAGCAATCCGGGATATTTTCACAGAAGAGTTGTCGGTATATCTCTCAGGTACTCGTTCTGCAGAAGAAACAGCGCAAATCATGCAAAGCCGTATACAACTGTATCTGAATGAACAGGGATAAAGCTCCTTGTATATATAATTTTTGTGTATGAACAGGGGGATGGAATAAAAAATTAACAGGCTGTATATTCACACAGGTAATGAGCCGCCTGTTATGTTTTCAGCAGAGTTTCAATCCATCCACCCAAACTGCAAGTTCCGTAATTGTGGCATCCGCTTTCAGTACCTTTCCTTCCACCAGCGTTGCGCCGGGACAGCTTGCCTGCAGTTTTTCAACAGTCTTACCCATTCCGCTTCCACCGGAGGTGGCAAACACAACGATGGTTTTGCCGGTGAAATCATAACTTTCCAAGAATGTATTGATAATCGTCGGTGCAACATACCACCAGATCGGGAATCCCACAAAAATGACATCAAAGTTATCCATATCATCCCGTTTTCCGGCGATTTCAGGCCGGGAGGCGGGATCATTCATTTCTACAGAACTGCGGGACTGCTTGTCCATCCAGTTCAGATCCGCTTCCGTATACGGGATTTTTGGTTCAATACAGTGAATATGTGCGCCGATGGCATCGGCAAGTTTTTCTGCTACCTTTGCGGTTACACCGCTTGCGGAAAAATAAGCTACAAGTGTTCTGTCCATGTT
Organism: Clostridia bacterium; assembly: GCA_017415325.1. Taxonomy (GTDB): domain Bacteria; phylum Bacillota; class Clostridia; order Oscillospirales; family CAG-272; genus UMGS1696. The sequence goes on along the minus strand of JAFQGY010000259.1, from coordinate 14,880 downwards.
AATACTCTCCATGTTAATTTACTTACAGTATAACATTTTTTTCGAGTTATTTCAAGGTGGCATATAATATTCAGTATCTGTAATGAGAAATAGTCTGAAATCGTTGACAATAGTCTGTGTTTATGCTATACTGAAACCACTACCATACGCTGTTTTCAGTAGATTATCATTTGAAATTTCAAACTCCTTCTTGGATCGTGCGAGGTGATTATGATGAAAAAGAGAATTCTGTCTGTCCTTGCGGCCTGCCTTATGGTATTGCCCCTTACGGGTATTCCCGTATCCGCCAAAAACGGAGACATCGCCGGAGCGGTCTATTATACCGATATCCGCGCATACATAAACAGCCATCCGATCGAATCCTACAATGTGGACGGCTATACGGCTATATGTGCAGAGGATCTGGCGGCCTACGGTTTTTCTGTGTATTGGTATGAGGAATCCCGGCTGCTGAATGTGGTGCCTTATCTCGAATATGAATATGCTCCGCCGGAATACACGTTCCCGGAAATAACAAAACCGGCGGGAACCTACCGGATGCCGTATCTGGAAACCGACATTCAGGTTATTGCAGACGGAGAGGTGATCCCTTCCTGGAACATCGGTGGACGCACCCTGATTCGTTTGCAGGATCTGACCATGTTCGGCACACCTGTCTGGGATGCGGAAGCCAGAACCAGTACCTTAACGGTGATTCCGGCGTGGAAGATGCTGTTTGATTTTCTTACTCCGCCGGATATATATGCTGAAATACCCGAGATTACCGAATTCGAGCTGAACTTTGAACGGGACGAAAACGGACAGTTCCATGTGGATGGAAAAAACGCTCCATACTTTTCCGGGAATAATGTGCAGCTTGATTTTTCTGCCGAAGGAGCGAGTATCCGATTTGCATTCTTCCAGAACGATAAAGGACTGGGTTCCGTTGCAGCCGCTCTCGACAAATGCACCAACTGGGATTACCGGGGTCTCTACCCGGGCTTCACGGTGGAACCCAGAGCGGATATTGCGGATCTTCTGACCCTTACCATCAGCGGGGAGGAGAAGGAGATCCGCACCGTGGGAATCATTCAGGGCAACGGTCATGTGGATTATATTCTGACCGTGGACGGAACATATCCCAGAGAGGCGGTATCTTCTGTTTGTATCACCTGCAGCATACCGGAAGATATGTTAAATTAACGTCTAAGAAAACGCTGTCATCTTCAGAGATGTATTCTGGAGATGTTTCAGCGTTTTTTATTCATGAAATTCGTTGACAATAGTCTGCGGTTGTGTTATAATGAAACCATAGACAATCGTCTTCGGAGGTACAATATGAAAACAATAGAACGTCTGCCCGAATCGGAACTGGAGATCATGCTGACTTTGTGGCATAATAAAACACCTCTGACAGTAGGGGAAATCACAAAAATACTGGCAGATGCCCATGGCTGGAAAACTGCCACGGTTCATGTACTGTTGGACAGACTGGGCGAGAAAGGCTTTGTTTCCTGCGACAAAAGCGGACTCAAACACCTGTTTGACCCTTTGATTACTGAGGAGGAATACCGCAGGGGTGAAGAAAAGACCATGATGAAGCGTTTTTTCGGCGGTTCCGCAAAAAATATGATCGCATCTCTGCTGAATGCGGATGGCTTGACCGACGATGATCTGGAGGAACTGTCAGCTTTGCTAAAACAGCGTAAGGGAGGCAAGTGATGAACGAATTCTTTTTAGGAATCCTTGAAATCACAGCGGGAATGTCTCTGCTGATCCTTGCAATGCTGCTGGGGCTGAAGCTCATCGGCGGGAAGTTTACGGCAAAATGCCGGTATATCCTGTGGACACTGGTACTGATCCGGCTGGCAGTTCCGATCAGCTTCGGGATTTTGCCTGCCTTGATCGAAGTGCCGGTGGAAACGGAGCCGGAAGGAAAAGTAATCGCAGTAATACCTACTCCGGAACAGGCGGAGACTTCGCAGGTAAAAATCACATATCCACAGGATCCGCTTATACATTCCAGAGAATCAGCGGTGGAATATATCCCTGTGATCTCTGAACCGGAACCTGTGCCAAAACCAGTGACATGGGATGATGTAAAAGAATACATTCCTCATCTGTATCTGGCAGGTGCGGCGGTGTTTCTTCTGTGGAATCTGCTTTCCTACGGGGTTTATACTGCAAAAATCCTGCGCTCGGCAAGAGAAACGAATGAGAAAACAGTGGAAATATACCGAGAGGTATGCCGTAAAAAAGAACTGCATCATCCGCCGATCCTGCTTGTGTCTCCCGATGTGAGCAGTCCCGCCGCATTCGGTTTGTTCCGCCGCAGAATCGTTCTTCCGGAGATTGAATTTACGGAAAACGGATTGGCGGGAACCCTTTCTCATGAAGTCACCCACTGCAAACGCGGGGATTTGTGGATCAAGGCAGCCTGCCTGCTTGCACGGACGTTCCACTGGTTCAATCCGTTAGCGCATCTGGCAGCATTCCGATGTGAGATGGAAATGGAACTGTCCTGTGACGAATCTGTTCTGGCGGGATGCAGTGAAGATGCACGCGCAGCATATGGCGAAGTGATGCTGGATATCATAAAGCGATGCCGCAGAAACAGAGGGGCGCTGACGACCCATTTCAATCCAAAGAAGAATGCCGTAAAGGCGAGATTCACGAATATCCTCTACGGCTCCGGAAAGAAGCGGGGACTGTGGCTGATTGCGGTTTGTTTGGTACTGTGCCTGATCGCAGGAGCGATTGTTGCCTGTCAGACAGAAGAAGCGGATATACAGGACGAAACTGTGGATGAGAGAGACTCTGTCCTTTGGACATACGCTCTTTCTGATACGGAAATTCTTTCATATGGCACAGACGACAATGATGTGTATTATTTGTATGCCAGTGGTAGGGATGGGGGTTACTATCCACTGACCGAAATATCGCTTGATCTTTTTCAATACGGAAGCAATGAAACCCTGCATGAGACTCTGCCTCTTCATGCCGTATCAACAGACACCGGATATCTGTTCTATCTGCGTTACCATATTCAGCATGCGTATTTTTACGAATTTTCCCTCATACGGAAAGAAAACCGTCTTGTGTTTGATGATATTCGAATGCTTACGGAAGAGGAAGCAAAAGAATTGGGCATATATTCCGCAGAGATGGTTACGATAACATCTCTGGAAGAATTGGCAAGGTATCTTGCAGATGGTATTATTACACAGGGACTATATGATTTCTATTATGATCTGCTCAGCGGAAAAAGTGATATTCCGGAATATAACACGTTGCAGATAGAAGACTACACCATCCGGTTTACCGTTCCCATGACGGGATATGCTTCTTATTTCAGCTTCACCGTTACGGAATCCGGACTGGATACACTGCCGCCGGGGACATATGACTGGCAGATACTTGACATACGGGAAGTGACGGTCAGCGGACGCAGTGCCAACCATTCCGCTTATACGGACATTCCGGAGGTACAGAAGCTGTTTACCTTCTTCGATGGGTATTTTGCGTATAATACCCCCTTCTTTGGCGAAGCAATGCCTCACCCTGCTATACACAATTATATCATTGAGCATTATGGAACAAACGGTTCTATGGATCGTGATGAATATATGCAGATTGCGGAAGCGGAGTTCGGGATCACCGATTTTTCGTCCATGCGGTTGGAAGACTGGACAGATGAAAACGGACGGTTATTCTCCGGCGGTGTCGGCGGTGGCTGGTACGGTGAGGTCACGGAGGTATGGGAGCATGAAGAATCGGAAAATGTACATATCACAATACAGTTTTATGCAGACTGTAACTATCTGCTGAAATCCCACAAGATCGCATACAAATTTGGATATGACGGGACATGGCAAGGATATTCTTTTGTATCCCGTTCTGTATATGAGCCCGGCGATATGTATTTTGCGGAATACGGAAGTGTGTATGAGGGTATCACTGCAGGGGAAGGTATGCAGATTCCGCTGGCTTTTCCGTTTGCTGATATGACATTGACTGTCCCGGCTGTGTGGGAGAATATCGCCATTGTCAAAACGAGCGAAACCGGATTTGATATTTATGAGAAAACAGCCAATGAATACTGGAATTCCAGAGATAAATCAAACGCAGGCGGCGGTTGTGTATGCACTGTTGCATATTATACAAAAGAGGAATTTGCAGAGGTGGAAGCACAATTCCGAGAGTCGGAAGGTGTCGATGTATATGCAGAAGGGTTCGGACACTCCGTTGTATTAGGAACGGATGCTAACTATGTATATACCATGGTTGAAGCGACCGATGTACCTTGGGACGGTGTACCGAATCCCAGTGAAGCTCAGTACAAGCAGATTCAGTATCAGATGCAGACTGTACTGACTACATTTATGGATGAGAACGGTATCACTCCGAATCCGCTTTGTCCGGCCAGTATAGTGTATACACCTGAGATAAAAGATACAATTCTCAGAGAAACATCCGGTAACTACCCCACTATGGAAGCCTATGTCACCGACCGCATGGCAAAGGAAACAACCGCACAGTATTTTGCTGCTGAGCCGGACGGAAGTTTTTCCAACAAGCAGAAAACCGCCAACGTCACCGACACCAAACTGCTCCGTCTGGAAAAGAAAGGCGAGCTTGCAGGGCTTGCAACGGAAGGAATTCTGGAATGCTGGGAGTACAAATACCTCATCAAACTGGATGTACCTACAGAGGAAGTCATGATTGTTGGCGGACAGCAGGAAGATGACGGCTGGTTTGATCTGGAGGGACAGGGGAACCACACCACAGTAGCTCTGCGCTATCCGGACGGCACCTATACGGTACTGCGGGATGCTAATGTCGCAGATGGCATCGACTTTACAGGATACCGGAATTCCTACGAAGAAGCGATCTATGACTGGTATGTGACGGAATACGGATTGGATCTGCCGTTGTATGTGTTGGACTGGATAAACGAGATTACCTTACCGGAAACGGATATAATGGGCAACCAGCCGGTCCACCGCTTTGACGGAGAAGGATGGGGAATCTACATTCCGATTTCTACTTGGTACCAGTCCACGGATGCAATGGAAAACCAGTGGCTCTGGCGTTCTTCCTACAATACCGGCTCCACGCTGATGGTAGATGTGTTCAGTCATACTCTGGAAGACGAATATGTGACTGCCGGAAAACAGGGGTACACGCCTGCAGACAGTACCAACCGGGTGTGGGAAAACCATACAGACGGACTGCACAGTTGTTACTACTATTACGAAAATCCGAACGGCGGCTTCTGGCGCGTGACGATCGAATGGACAGATGAAGGTGTAACCAATGATAACGCCAACATTGTCATAGAACCGCAGATTCTTCGGCTGATGGCGGAAAAGTTTGTGGTGTTTGGCAGTATGGAGAATAAAACGGACAATGCTGCGTCTGTTACTGTTCCTGTTTACCTATGCGACGATGTTTATCGGAGTGACGATACTCCCACTCATGGCGAATATACGATCACTTTTCCGCATGGATTGGGCGAGTACCTCCTTGCAGACTGCGAACTTCTGTTATGTGACGATGACTGTGATCCCACCGATGTGGTGAGTCGTGCATACTGGGGGTATGGACCTGCATGGCGTGTCGATCGGTATGTGGAGTTTTCTGAAGCAGACGGCTGGAACTATCCTGCTCGACGGTATGATACCGCTCCGCCGGATGAAATTGCAGAACAGATGCGTGAGCAGGGTGCCCCGGAGTATGAAATCAACAAGCGGGAATATCTGTATCTGGTGACACTGGATGAAACACATTATGCATACATTGTTCTGAAGGCGAAGAATACAGACATCAGTGTGAAACCAGAGAATGAGACGGATATTACTGATGCATTGGTTAAAGGGATCACGATGGAGATTACAGGACAGGAACCTCTGGTCATCTCTGCCCTTACAGAAATCGTCACAGATGACAGGTATAACGCCGATGTGCGGATTCCCGAGGTGAATCTTGGCTCATGGAGCGATAGCATCAACGCTGTGATCCGTGATCCATACCTTGAGGAATACGAAAGTTATAAATCCAGTGCAGCGGTGGAATGGAATATGTACCGTGCGGAATATCAGGTGTATGAAACGGAACAGATTCTCTCTGTCTCCGTACTGTCTCACCGTATGGGCACATATATCGTTTATCCTCATGTACGCAGTGTCACAGTGGATTTGACGAACATGACGGTTCTGACTTGCGAGACACTTCTTTCCTCCTGCGGTGTGACATCCGATGCTGTGATGCGGGAAATCATTCGGTTGATTCCGGCGTTTGTCGATGCCGAAGCACCTGCATGGCCTCAGGAAATTACAGAAGCATATATTGCGCCGGGCGGGAATCTGATTGTGGTTTGCACCTTACGCTATCCCGGGCGCGATTTGGAAGAAGGAATGCTGTTCTATGATGTAACGACCAAGCAAATCGGACTGAATACGTCCGCTGTGTCACAATTTGATGAAATTGATTGGATGAACCAGCCGGAAAATTATGAATTAGATGAAACTTTGTTGAATCAATATTATTCTGACAGCAATGTCCCCATTGAAATTGTGTTTCCTGTAGAGAATGGCGATGAGTTAGTGGAACCGGAAGTAGAAATGTTGAATGTTTCTGCTATCTATCGTACCTTCCTCGATACCGTGGTCGCCCCCTACGAAAACTACATCGCTTCCCATGAATTCCTCGATCTGGACGGCAATGGCATCGACGAGCTGATCCTGTACGATCTGGGAATGGGTGTCGGAGAGATATTCACCATCGAAGGCGGAGAAGTCCGCAGTCTTTATACCGGGGACCATATCCTGACCCACTATTCCGATGACCGGAAAGCACTGGCGCCGCCTTCTCTTGGTGCCGGAGAATACGTTTTCTACGCTTCCCGTACGCCGGAAGATGTGTCCAAAGCACGGTATAAAAACTGGTTTGTACCCAGTCCCACGACCGGCGGTTATGTGCTGTATTCCACCTACGGAAATACTGTAAGCCGCAATGACCACTACTACTATTTCTATTCCGGTGAGGATTCGGTGCTCGGAAAAGTACTGTGCGTGGCAGAACTGAGTCGGTTTACACTGGAGGCCATCAACTCCAACCCGGCACTGGGCTGGGAATGCTGGCATCAGGGTGAAAAGGTGACAAAAAATCAGTACATGGACAGACTGGAAGAATGCTGGAATATTTTGGAACAGACTTACGGCGTGACTTACACGGAGGAAGAAACCAATCACCATCTGGACGAACTGCGGAAAACACCGGAGACTTCCTTTGAGCTGCTGGCAGACCTGCTGGACACACTGAAAACGGAAGATCCGCAGGCGTATATATCCCGGGGATTGTATGGAGAAATTGATCCTGCCAACCGGTATGCAGCATGGGGCTTTTATGGAGACAATGCGTTTGCGGAAAGTCTGGCTGTGAATTATACCTTCGAACCGCTGACAGCCATGGAGGTACAGGAGACTGCCATGTATACACTCTATTCTCCTACAGAAGGCGAGTGGATGATCCAGGGATGGGTGAACAGCAGCTATATTGAGCTTGTCGCCGGCGGACAAAGCTATTTCTTCCGTGCGGCATACAAGAATAACAGCGGGATATTTTTCGGAGACACCCTGAAAAACTGGTTCGATGATGCGGAATATGCGGCAACGCCCTATCAGGCAGTGATTCCGGATACAGGCCAGGGATTCCTTGCCGCCGCACAGACTTTTGCGGAATCATGGTATGGACGGAATCTGCAGGTTTCCTCCGGCAGTGAGTATGCTTTTTCCTATGTTTCCTGTTCGGTACGGGATGCCCAAAACCGTGACCATCTGATCGAAAACGGGTTTATTGGGGAAAATACGTACACCTATTACATCACAGTGATCTTTGTACCGGAAAATCCCCATGCAGGGAGAGGACTTATGGCCACTGTTGCCGGACCGTACAGCGGAGAGGATCCCACAGTTCCGGACAATGCCTATGAGTTCCAGCTGAACGGATACATCACACTGGAAGAAGACGGCTGGCACGGTGAGGTCGGCGGTACGGGGTGGTAAACCAATACCTTAATACGGTAAAAGATCCGGATGGAAATGCTTCGTCCGGATCTTTTTGTTATGAATGGATTAATATAATACTCCGAAATGTCGTGCAAACATCGCGTAAACATCGTATATATCCTCAAAACCAAGAAAGGATACATACGTTATGCTTATCTCTATCGATCACGGCAACAAGCAAATCAAAACTCCCAACCATACCTTCACATCCGGCTTATACGAAAGCAGCAATCGCCCCGCCATCGGTGATGAAATTCTGTACCATAAGGGAAAGTATTATGCCTTGTCCGAAGAACGCATTCCCTATATGCGGGACAAAACCACCACAGACCAGTTCTTCATCCTCACACTCTACGGAATCGCTAAGGAAATCAACACATCCGCAAAATACGAAGATGATCTCATCGAAGTAAAACTGAATGTAGGTCTGCCGCCGTCTCATTATTCCGCTTTGTATGAAAAATACGAGTCCTATTTCAGAAAGCCGGATATCATCGACTTTGAGTATCAGAATAAACCATATTCCATCTACATTTCCGAAGTCAACGCCTATCCGCAGGCTTATGCCGCAGCCATGACAGTCTTCAGCCTGATCCGGGATCAGCCGAAAACGCTGGTACTGGACATCGGCGGGTTTACAGCGGACTATCTCATGCTGAAGCATGGTCAGCCGGATCTGTCTGTCTGCGATTCGCTGGAAAACGGTGTTATCATTCTGTACAACAGCATCCGCTCCAAGGTGAATGCGGATTTCGATATCCTTTTGGATGAATCGGATATTGACTCCATCCTTCGGCATGAAACACATGGATTCCCAAGCGATATTGTAGCAATGGTAAGCCGTATGGCAGAAACTTTTGTGGATCAGCTTTTCGGCAGACTTCGTGAGAGGATGATCGATCTGCGGGTGGGTAAGACCATCTTTATCGGCGGTGGTTCCATCCTGCTCCGGCAGTATATTGAGTCTTCCAAAAAACTCGCCGGTGCTATCATCATCGAAGATATTGCCGCCAATGCCAAGGGTTACGATATTTTGTACCGTGCCAGTCATCGGAGGTGATCGGTGTGGCAAAGGAACATGAATACCGAATCAGTCTCACATTGAATAAAAATGATCCTCTGCACCGTACAGCAATCACCGCTCTGGAGGCACAGGGACGCCGTAAGACACAGTTTGTGGTGAATGCGATTACCAGATATATCATGGAAGCAAATGGCAGAGAGGAGCTTATTATGCCGGACAGAGCCTGCATAGAAGAGATTTGTCGAGAGGTATGTCAGTCGATCCTTCAGCAGAATCAAGTATTAGCACAGATACAGGCGCATATTCCACCCGAAGATGAAAATGACACCTGCGAAACTGACGAAAATTTGGAATTTGTTACAGATGTTCTGAATAGTTTCAGAAAACAGTCTTGACAGTAACTGGGTTTTGTGATATAATTGAACTACTAAAAGTTGTCAATAGTTTACTGTAAACCAAAGGCGATAGACGGAACTGTTGATACTATATTATTCACTGCAACAAACTGGCAGTCCATTACGATTGCTTAACGGCGCATAGCTCTACAAGTCTGATTACTGGTTTCGGCTATGCGCTGTTTTCATGTATACAATTTTATATAAAAACATGAGAGGAGACAATGATGTGGAACTCAGATGGCGCAGACTCAAGAGAGAACTGCGTAATGATGACCAATCGATTATGATTGGCGAGGAAGAATTGAGTATTGATTACATCCGGTATGCAATCGCTGTAGAACGGAATCTGCGAATGCTGGAAGCCGGACTGCATACCAGTGACGATGCCAATGAAATTGCGGTTTTGGCTCTGAAGAAAGCCTGTGAATGTTATCAGGCAAACTGGTGCGGATTTATTGAAGTAGATATGGATTTGGGTTTATGGACAGTCAAAATCGGCTGCCCCGCTGCGGATGCAGAAGTTACGGAAGATAATCTGGAACCGTATGAATCTGCGGATATTCTTCCGCGATGGATTGAAGCGATGAAAGAAGACCGTCCCATGATTGTGAAAGATGCGGAAGAAATCAAGGATACTTATCCGGATGAATATGCCCTGTACCAGCGTTTGAATGTGGAAAGTGTGATTGCCGTTCCGATCCGTCCGAGACCGTTCGGATTCCTGCTGGTACGGAATCCGAAACAGCATCTGGACCGCCCCAACCTGTTGCAGCTTCTCGGTGTCGTAATCCTTCAGCAGATCAATACCATGGCGGTCGATGACGGACGTTCCATGACGTTCTCGCCGGAAGATATTCAGGACAGCAAGGATGTACTGATACATCTGTTCGGCAATCTCGAAATTTATACCAGCCTTGGTGTATTGACGGAAGAAAAGATCAATTCTCCGCTGATTACAGCTCTGACAGGGTATCTGCTGACAGACAAAAAGAAATATCACAGAAGTATTGAACTGGCACAGATTGCCTATCCGGAAACAGTGGTAGACAAAGAAAATCCCAGTAAGAATCTGAAAGCTCTGATCCACCGGCTGAATGAACTTTTCAGCAGCATTTCCGATGATCGTTTAATACCGCCGAATGTAAACGGATATGCTCTGAATAAAGAGCTGCATATTACTACCGATCTGGATCAATTTGAACTGTACTGGAGACAGGCACAGCATGAAGTTTCGATCATCCGCAAGGTAGAATATCTGAAAAAGGCGGTAGCTCTGTACAGGGGACATATCCTGTCCAGCATATCGGATCAGATATGGGTGGTGTCGCTGGATGCCTATTACCGTGTGGAATATCACAAAGTTGTAAATGAACTTCTGAAGACACTGTTTTATGTGGAAGATTATCACGATGTGGTAAAATGTGCGACGGAAAGTCTGATGATCTCGCAGGATAACAAGGAAGCGTATTACTGGCTGGTTCTGGCACTGGAAGAACTGAGCCTGCAGGATATGCTGCGGGAACAGCTTCAGAATGTAAAGCGTATATTTCCGAAGGATGAGTATGAGGAATTTATGGAAAAGTTCCAGACAGAGCGGAATAAGCGGAACCACAGAACTGCGGATAAAGAGAATGTTTTCAGCAGATTCCATATGGGAACCGGCAGAAATGATAAACGAAATACGCAGAGAAATACAGGATTACAGCAGAAACATCGGCATTAAATCCGATCGGAAAAGCACCCACCAGTTGATGAATACGAATAAAAAGCTCTCATTGTAGAATTGAGAGCTTTTTTTGCTGAAAAACACTCAGTTTCTACAATAGACTATCAGATATAACCGAAAAATAACCAAGTCGGTACAATTGTCTACCGGATATAACCAAGAAATAACCAAACTCGTGTATTTGTAGAACGCATATAACCAAGATATAACCTGAAAATAACCAGGATATAACCCGACTTTTCCATATAACCGAGATGTGACGCTCTACGGAACCTTCATATAACCCCTGTAAGTTACAGTATTGGCGCAAAAGCAAATTGCGTCAGAATACGAACTTACGGGGGATATTATTTTGGTCCAAATGCACCCGAAGAAGGCGGCAGCTTTTGCGTATTGCAGAAGTAACCGCCTTCTATTTATTTGTACCGGTACCCTTCATTGCCGGTCTCCGCCTTCCATTCGATTTTCGCAGATCAATCGAAATCGAATTGGAGGATTTAAAAAATGAAGAAAAAATCAGGGAACAATGGACAGAGCTTTGATGACATCCTGCAGAACCGATTCACATCGTATGTGGAAAAAGCGTTGACAAGGAATCGTGATCGATATTGGGCTAAACTCAAGGCACAGCGTGAAAATGAGATCACCATGGATATTGAAGGCGAAGACAGTGTTAATTTGATTGCTGCTGAAGATATAACCGAGTCTGGGGACAGATTTGAGTTTAATCCGGATAATATTGATGATATCCGTTTGTTTGAAGCATCAAAGCTGATTTCACGGGAAGACATGATGATTATAAAACTTCATGTTCTGTATGGATTGACATATGTCAGCATAGCCAACAGTATGGGGGTATCATGGTCAGTGGTAGCGTCACGTTATAATCGTGCAATCAAAAAAATCCGGAACTATATGGAGGCACACCGATGAAGTTCTCTGAATATCTGGAGGCCGCTCAAAATGGAGATGAAAAAGCAATGTTGCTGCTTATACAAATGTATCAGCCGCTCATAACTAAGCTTTCCTTTTTCAATGGCGAATTTGATGAGGACCTGTATCAGGAACAGCTTCTTCGTTTTACGCTTTGCGTGAAAAAATTTTTAAGAATTTTTTCAGAAAGCGACAGTTATCTGAAGTAATCTGTTATTTATAAAGGCAGAGGGGTAAAAAACAGAACACAATTGAATAGCTGTACAGAGGAAGTTATACGGGTACTGCAGATAGTATGCCACGACTCCGGGAACACCGGATGAGCGTGCCTGCAGGTGAAATACGGACATAGTCCGGATCCGTAAGGCGTAATACACCTTATACGCGGTCGGTCCGAGGGCGCAGGAAATGGTCCTTTGTACGGTGCAATTTAACCTAAAATAACGTATATAGAGGAGATAAATAAAATGAAGGAAGGTAATGAAATGTTTGCAGAATACCCGGATATCCTTACGGTTGATGATCTGATCAAGATGCTCAACATTGGCCGCAACAAGGCATATAAACTCGTAGGCGACGGAACGATCCGCAGCATCCGAATCGGGAATATTCACAGAATTCCCAAACAGAATGTAATCGATTACATCAAGAAAAACAGTTGAGAATTCAAAAAAAGTATGACGGTAAAAAAGTTATTGCCGTATAGAGCTTCGTTTTATACGGCAATAACACTGAGTTAACATTATTCGCTTTTGTAAAGGAGCATAACAAATGACAGGCAGTATTCAGGAAAAAAACGGTAAGTTATATGCCGTTGTGAGTTACAGAGGTTCGGATGGTACCCCGAAAAGGAAATGGGTCAGTACCGGTCTGGCTGTAAGAGGCAACAAGAAAAAAGCAGAATCCATGCTGCAGGATATTATCGAGGCTCATCTGGAGTTGGAAGAAACCGAGTCCGAAGCAGTCTTATTTGTGGATTATCTGAAAGAATGGCTGATGAAGAAAAAACTGAAAGTTCAGTTATCTACTTGGGAAGGATACGAAATATATGTTAACAGACACATCATTCCCTATTTTGAACCGCTTGGTCTGACCATCGATCAGGTTACACCGAAACATATTCAGGACTACTATGAGAGCCGTCTGACCTGCCAGAGGCCCGATCACAAAGCTGGTGGTCTGAAACCTGTATCCGTTAAGAAACACGCTCCTGTCTTGAATCAGGTCTTTGAAGCAGCATTGATTGAAGAATTGATAAACAGAAATCCCGTAACAATGGTGCCGCTTCCGAAACAGGAAAAGAAGGAACCGACCGGAAAATTCATGACTGCCGAAGAAGCCAATCGACTGCTGGAAGCATTCCGCGGACATGAACTTCAGCCGCTGATTTATATTACACTCTATTATGGACTGCGCCGTTCGGAGGTCCTTGGATTGAAATGGGATGCGATAGACTTCGAAGAAAATACCCTTCGCATCCAATTCACAGTGGTCAAGCAGAAGACAATCATTGAGAAGCCGGCAACAAAAAGTATGACCAGCCGACGTGTATATCCCCTTTTGCCGGAAGTTAAAGAACTTCTGCTGCGTCTTCAAGATAAAAAGAAACAGGACAGAATCGATTTCGGTTCTGCATATAAAGAATCGGATTATATTTTTGTGTGGGCGGATGGTACACCGTACCGTCCGGATTATGTAACAAGAGCCTTCGGTAAAGTTCTGGAGAAAAAGGGATTGCCGCATATACGGTTTCACGACATTCGTCATAGCACAGCCAGCATCCTTTATGACAAGGGATGGGATCTGAAAGACATACAGGAATGGCTTGGTCATGCTGATATCGGTACTACCGGGAACATTTACACACATATCAGCAAGCTCCGGAAAGAAACAATCGGAAAAGACCTTGGAAGTACGTTTAAGCTCTAGTCTCTGCATTTTGGTTAGAAAACTCTGCAGAAACTTTGCATTTTGGTTAGAAATCGGTTAGAAAAGCGGCTTTGTCTAACGGGGACTAGAGGCCACCCCGTCAAAGTGACGAAAAACACCCCCAAAAAAGGCACGAAAAAAGCCGAAACACTCAAGTTTTTTGAGCATTTCGACTGATTTCTCATCGGAGTGACTGGATTCGAACCAGCGGCCTCTTGGTCCCGAACCAAGCACTCTACCAAACTGAGCCACACCCCGACGTGCCAATATAGTATACCACAACGTTCCCGGTTTGTCAATACTTTTTTGCAAATTCTTCCGGACACATTTTCCCGCATTTTCACCGAAGAAACATTGCCTCTGCACAAAAAGAATCCTGTACCATGGAAAAACTGCGGAAAAACAATTGACAAGCGCATCATAGTGTGCTATAATAACAGAGTATTATTTTACCTTAACCGGAGGTTTCACTCATGGAACACATCAAGACCTTAAAGACCCGTAACCTGTGCAAGAGCGTTAAGAAGGGTGGCTGCGGCGAATGCCAGACCTCCTGCCAGTCCGCCTGCAAGACCAGCTGCGGTATCGCCAACCAGAAGTGCGAAAACAACACCGCCAAGGAAAGCAAGTAATTCCGGAAATGTCGCCAGAAAACGGCGGCATTTTTTCTAGTTAAGAAATAGGTAAACACTGATTAACTATATTTATGCAATTGGAAACGTTCTGTGGCGAGCAGCCGGGATTCCATTCTGGAACCCGAGGTCCCTGGGAGCTCTCTCCACTATTTCTCATGTCTTGGATATACAATATCCAGTGGCAGAT
>JAFQGY010000258.1 GCA_017415325.1 Clostridia bacterium | reverse complement strand
GGATATAGTGACTGCAATTCCATGTGCCACTAAATATAGAAATTGCAAAACACTAGAAATAGTAGAGCGAGTTCGCAGGGACCCGACCCTGCTCACGACAGAACGTTTTCAAGTGCTGGATTTCGTTTTTTCGGAGTTTTGTAATCGACTACGAATGATACCTTATAGGAGGAGTATTCTTAATGAAAAAAGTATTATACTGCCTGCTTGCCCTTCTGATGGTCTGTACCGGATGTACCGACGATCCCTGTACAGAAGAAGAAGCCGTTACCGCCAAGCCTGTGATCTATCTGTATCCGGATGAAAAGGCGGAAGAAACCGAAGAACCCTGCGAGGAAAAACCGGTGATCTACTGCTATCCGGACGAAGAAATCCTGTACGAAAAACCCGTCCTGTACCACTATCCGGAAAGTACCACCGAAATCACCGTCCGGCTGGACTACAACGGCAGGCTGACCTACACCTACCCCGCTTATCATGACGGCTGGACGGTTCTTGCCGCCCCGGACGGTACCCTCACCGATCCCGCAACCGGACGGGAATACTACTGCCTGTTCTGGGAAGGGGTCAGCGATACCGAATATGATTTTTCCGAAGGCTTCTGCGTTCCCGGGGAGGACACGGCGGCGTTTCTGGAAGATGCCCTTGCCAAGCTGGGACTGAACCAGCGGGAAGCCAATGAGTTTATCATCTACTGGCTGCCCCGGATGGAGAAAAATCCCTGTAATCTCATTTCCTTCCAGACCGAAGCCTACACCGACAATGCCGTTCTGACCGTGGAGCCTGCTCCCGACACCATGATCCGGGTGTTTATGGCATGGCAGCCCCTTGCCGAACCGGTGGAAATCGAACCCCAGACGCTGACCGCTCCCGAACGCACCGGATTTGTGGTGGTGGAATGGGGCGGCACGGAAGTACAGTAAAGGAGGAACTCTCATGAAAAAACTGCCCATACTGCTTGCCGCCCTGCTGTCCCTCACCGGATGTGCCGCTCCTGCCGCAGACCTGATGCACGGGATCACCCCCAATCCGGTTTTCGCAAGGGAACTGACAGAGGTAAGTGACGCTGCCGTAACGGACTTTGCCCTGCGGCTGTTCCGGGCCGGGATGGAGGAAGGGGAAAACACCCTGCTCTCTCCCCTGTCGGTGCTGGCGGCTCTGTCCATGACGGCCAACGGTGCGAAAGGCGAAACCCTCTCCCAGATGGAATCGGTGCTGGGGATGCCGGTGGAGGAGCTGAACACATGGCTCCACATCTACATGGCCAATCTGCCCCGGGAGGAAGAATACAAGCTCCACCTTGCCAACTCCATCTGGTTCACGGACAACCCCACCTTTACCGTAAACGAAGCCTTTCTCCAGACCACCGCCGACTACTATGACGCCGGGATCTACCGCGCCCCCTTTGATGCAGCCACCTGTGACGCCATCAACCGCTGGGTAAAGGACAACACAGACGGCATGATCCCGCAGATTCTGGATCAGATTCCGGAGGATGCGGTGATGTATCTGGTAAACGCCCTTGCCTTTGATGCCAAATGGCAGAAGCCCTATTCGGAATACCAGATCCGGGACGGGGATTTCACCATAGAGGACGGCACAAAACAGACCGTACAGATGATGTATGCCGAGGAAAACCGGTATCTGGAAGATGGGAAGGCCGTAGGGTTCGTCAAGTATTATGAAGACCGGAAATACGCCTTTGCCGCTCTGCTGCCGGAAGAAGGGGTGACCGTGGCGGACTATGTATCCACCCTCACGGGAGAACGGCTGCAGGAAATCCTGACTTCCGCCGAAGCTGTGCCTGTGGAAACCGCTCTGCCCCAGTTCACCGTGGAGTATGATGTGGAAATGTCCGATATTCTGCAGTCCATGGGGATGACAGATGCTTTTGACGGTACACTGGCTGACTTTTCAGGGCTGGGCAGTTCCACCGAAGGCAATATTACCATCAGCCGGGTACTGCATAAAACCTATATTGCTGTAGATGGTAAAGGCACCAAAGCAGCCGCCGCTACCGCCGTGGAAGCCGTGACAGAATGCGCAATGATCGAACCGGAACCCAAACAGGTATATCTGGACAGACCCTTTGTATATCTGCTGATCGACTGCGAAACAAACCTGCCCTTCTTCATCGGGACGCTGATGAACATCCCGGAATGATTTTCCACAAACCATATGCCGTACATGGGCGCTCCTGTGTGCGGCTTTTTGTATGCAAAAGAAAAACGCCCCCTGCCCGGAGAATTCCGGAAACGGCTGCAGAGGACGTCGGTTCTGCCGGAGATCCAAGGAGCACAGGATGCGGCAGGTCACATCCATAGCATATGCCGGAAGTCCGGGGAATATACGGGAAATGCACCGAAAACATCCAAAAGCGGGCAGAAAATTTTCGCCATGTTCACCGCTTGTCTTTACTTACCCTGCTGAATATGTTATAATATAAAGAAGAATTGTCAAAATGGCAGTTCTGTACCTAAATGTACATACACAGAAAGGATATATACTGTACCAATGGAAGAACAAAAGAAATCCCGGCTGGGGCTGGTGGGCGGTCAGGCCGTGCTGGAAGGCGTTATGATGAAGTCCGGCAGCGATGTGAATCTGGCTGTCCGGGGCGAAGACGGGAAAATCGTCACCTCCCCCTCTGTTTTCACCTCCCTGCGCAAGAAATACAAAATCTGCGGCGTGCCCGTGATCCGTGGCTGCGTGAATTTCGTGGAATCCATGATGCTGAGCATGAACACCCTGACCAAATCCATGGAAATGCTGGGCATGGACGACGATGCGCCGGAAACCAAATTTGACAAGTGGATCATGGAAAAAATGGGGGACAAAATGTTCCAGATCATCTCCGGCATCGGGATGGTGCTGGGGCTGGTACTGGGCGTGGGTCTGTTCCTGCTGCTGCCCACCTATGCCACCAAGGGGCTGGATATCCTCACCGGCGGATTTATCTCTCCCTTCCGCAGTATCATCGAAGGGCTGATCCGGATGCTGATTTTTGTGGCCTATGTCTGGCTGGTGAGCTTCATGCCGGAAATCCGCCGGACATACGAATACCACGGTGCCGAACACAAATCCGTGGCCTGCTTTGAAGCCGGAATGCCCCTGACCCCCGAAAACGCCGCCAAGTGTACCCGTTTCCACCCCCGCTGCGGTACCAGCTTCATTTTCGTAATGCTGATTATTTCCATCATCATCAACTCCTTCCTGACCTGGGACAATATGCTGATCCGGGTAGCGTCCAAGCTCATCACCCTTCCCCTGATTGTGGGACTGGGCTTTGAGTTCATCATGTACGCCGGGAAGCACTGCAACCTCTTCACCCGCATTGTCTCCGCCCCCGGTCTGTGGATGCAGCGGATCACCACCCGGGAACCCGACGAAAAACAGCTGTCCGTGGCCATTGAAGCCATTCTGGGCGCCATCCCCGCCGACTTCCGGGATGAAGTACAGGCACAGCTGGACGAAGTGGGGTACGTGAGAGAAGAAACCACCCCCTGGGTCGATCCCAAATCCGCCGATGCTGCAGGCACGTCTCCGGACGGACATACGGAACCGGAAGCATGACCATACGGCAGATCACAGAAACCCTGTCCGCACACGGCATAGAGGACGCCCTCTGGGAAGCCCTGCTTCTGGCGGAGCATTTCACCGGCCGGAACCGCAGTTTCTGGCGGGCGGACAGAGACACGGAAATCCCCTCGGATGCCCTTGCCAAAGCCGTGGAAAAACGCTGCGGACGATACCCCCTGCAGTATATTCTGGGCACATGGGAATTCATGGGGCTGGCATTCACCGTCCGGGAAGGCTGCCTGATCCCCCGTCCCGATACGGAAATTCTGGCGGAAAAAGCCATTGCGCTGGCCGAAACCGCAGAGAAAACCAATATCCGTATACTGGATCTGTGTACCGGCAGCGGCTGCATACTGGCTTCCGTCCTGCACTATACCAGGAACACCACCGGAACCGCCGTGGATCTGTATCCGGCAGCCCTTGCTGTGGCAGAAGAAAACTTCCGGAATCTGCACCTGACCGACCGGGTTCGGCTGCTGGCAGGGGACATCACAGGCGACATTCTGCCGGAAACGGATACCTACGACCTGATTCTGTCCAACCCGCCCTACGTCACCGCCGAAGAAATGGAATCTCTGGAACCGGAACTGTCCCACGAACCCGCCACTGCCCTGACCGACGGCGGAGACGGACTGTCCCTGTACAAAGCCATTTTCCAAAACTACCTGTCCCACCTTGCCGAAGGCGGCACCATGATTCTGGAACACGGCGCAGACCAGTCCGAAGCGGTGCTGCACATGGGGAAATCCTACGGCATGACAGGAGAGGCCCTGCAGGATTACAGCGGACACAACCGATGTGCCGTTCTGCGGCGGGCACTTCCCTTATAAAAACAGAAAACCATCCCGATATACACAATATTCACGACACAGAAAGGAATCTATCCTCATGACACGCGAAGAAGAAAAAATCATGGCGGGCGTGCTGTTCTGCCCCGGAGATCCTGAACTGAGAGCCATCAAGCTGAAATCCCACAACCTTTGTTCCGAATACAACAGAACCTTTGAAGACGAAACCGAAAAGAGAGCGGAAATTGTACAGCAGATCTTTGCCCATTTCGGAGAAAAGAGCTTCGTCCAGGGGCCCATCGCCATCCATTACGGTGTGCATACCAGAATCGGCGACCGGTTCTTCGGGAATTTCAACCTGACCATACAGGACGACGCACCCGTTACCATCGGCGACGACTGCAACTTCGGGCCCAATGTCACCATCGTCACCCCCATCCATCCCATGATCGCCAGCGAGAGAAAGCTCATGCGCAATGCGGAAGGCGTGCCTACCCGGTTCTGCTATGCAAAGCCTGTTACCATCGGCAATAACTGCTGGTTCGGTGCCAATGTGGTGGTATGCCCCGGCGTGACCATCGGCGACGGCTGTGTCATCGGTGCAGGGGCTGTGGTCACCAGAGACATCCCCGCAAACTCCTTCGCCGCAGGCAATCCCTGCCGTGTGATCCGGGAAATCACCGAAGAAGACTCCATGATCCACAAGCCTGAAATCATGGGGGACAATCAGCTGTTTTAAGAGATAAGGACTTTTTGAACCATTCATCATGACGAAAATCGAAATCTGTGATACCACCCTCCGGGACGGCGAACAGACCCCCGGCGTCCATTTCGGCATCAGCCAGAAGCTGGATATCGCACTGCGGCTGGAATCCCTGGGTGTGGATGTGATTGAAGCGGGATTTCCGGCAGCATCCGACGGGGACTTTGAAGCGGTACGCCGGGTGGCCGGAGCCGTGAAGAACAGCGTGGTCTGCGGTCTGGCCAGATGCACCAGAGGGGACATCGACGCCTGTTATGCCGCCCTTGCCCATGCCGCCCACCCCCGGATCCATATTTTCATCGCCACAAGTGATATCCATCTGGAACACAAGCTCCATATGACCCGGGAAGAAGCACTGGCACGGATTGCCGAAACCACAGCGTACGCAGCCTCCCTGTTCCGGGAAGTGCAGTTTTCCGCCGAGGATGCCACCCGCACCGACCGGGATTTTCTGGCGGAAGCCGTGTCCTGCGCCATCGAAAACGGTGCCTCCATCATCAACATCCCCGACACCGTGGGATATACCACACCGGAAGAATTTTTCGCCATCCTGTCCCGTCTGCGCCATGTGATCCCCGCCTTTGATGCGGGAAAGGTCATGCTGGGCGTCCACTGTCACAACGATCTGGGACTGGCCACCGCCAACAACCTGTCCGCCATCTCCGCCGGTGCCACCCATGTGGAAGGTACCATCAACGGACTGGGAGAACGGGCCGGTAATGCACCGCTGGAAGAGCTGGTGATGGCTTTGTCTGTGCGCCATGACGCTTTCGGAGACGGTGTGCAGACCAATATCCGCACAAAAGAAATCACCGCTACCTCCCGCCTGATCGCTTCCCTGTCCGGTGTGCCCGTATCCCCCAACAAGGCCATTGTGGGCGCCAATGCATTCACCCACGCCAGCGGCATCCACCAGCACGGCGTCATGCAGAACCGGCAGACCTACGAGATCATGGCACCGGAGGACATCGGCCTGACGGCAAACACCATCCAGCTGGGCAAGCTCTCCGGCAGACATGCCTTTGCCGAGCGGGTACAGCAGATGGGATACACCTTCGGGGAAGAAGCCATCGACGCCACCTTCGCCCGGTTCAAGGAAGTGGCCGACAAAAAAGCGGTCATCACCGACGACGATATCCGGGCAATTCTCAGCGAATATCTGGACTCCCTGGAAGGGCGGTACAGACTGGCCACCTTCCAGATCCAGTCCGGGAATCATATCAAAGCCATGGCGCTGGTGACCCTTGCCGACAACCTGACCCTGACCACGGACGAAGACGGAAAAATCACCCCCGTACAGATCACCGAAGCCGCTCCCGGAGAAGGGCCGGTGGACGCATCCTTCAACGCCATCGACCGGATTGCCGGAGCGGAGTCTGTTGAATTGACGGGCTACGAAATCCGGGCCATCACGGAAGGAACCGATGCTCTGGGCGAGGCCATTGTCAAGATCCAGGCCGGTACTTCCCTGTTCACCGGACGGGGCGTGTCCACCGACATCATCAAGGCGTCCATCAAGGCATACCTCAACGCCATCAACAAATGGGACAGAGCCAGAGGAACCTCCTCCCGGCCTGCAACGGAATTATGAAAATCGAAATCTACGACACCACCCTCCGGGACGGAATCCAGGGCTGCGGTGTGGATTTTTCCACGGAAGACAAAATCACAGTTCTGCACACACTGGATAGGCTGGGCGTAACCTATATAGAAGTGGGCATGCTGACGGACGCCGCATCGGTTGACTACTGTCAGCTGGTGGCAGCGGAGAAGCTGGAGACTGCCGTGCCGGTGATCTTCGGCCAGACCTGCCGCCCGGGGGAAGCCTGCCGGGACAATCCTGCCCTTGCCGCCATGGCTGCCTGTCCTCTGCCTGTGGCTGCCATTTACGGAAAAAGCTGGCTGTATCAGGTGGAACAGGTACTGCACACCACGGCGGAAGAAAACCTGCGGATGATCTGGGATACGGTGATGTATCTGAAAGCCGCCGGGAAAAAGGTTTTCTTTGACGCCGAGCACTTTTTTGACGGATACAGCGACAATGCGGAATACGCCCTCCGGGTTGTGGAAACCGCATTCACCGCCGGGGCAGACCGGGTTATCCTCTGCGACACCAACGGCGGTATGCTGCCAGACACCATAGGCCTTGTGGTCAGTGCGGTGATCCAGCAGTACGGCATCGGTAAAATCGGCATCCACTGCCACAACGACCTGGGCATGGCGGTAGCCGGTTCGGTTTCTGCGGTGCTCAGCGGTGCTTCTCAGGTACAGGGTACCATCTCCGGCTTCGGGGAACGGTGCGGCAATGCCAATCTGAACACGCTGATCCCCGTGCTGCAGCTGAAGCTGGGCTTTGACTGCATCGGGGGAAACCTGACGGGTCTGACCTCCTGCGCCCGCCGCATCAGCGAAACCGCCAACCGTGCCTTCAACGAAAACGAGCCCTTCGTAGGCGGGTATGCCTTCACCCACAAGGCGGGCACCCACATCGACGGCGTCACCAAAGCCCCCCGTTCCTTTGAACACATGGATCCCGCAGCAGTAGGCAACCGGCGGAACATCGTCATCAGCAGTCTCAGCGGACGGGCGGCACTGGCGGACAAAATGCGCTCCTACCTGCCGCCGGAAGATCTGACCAAAGACTCCCCCCGGCTGCTGGAGCTGTCCCGGATCCTGAAGGAAAGAGAAGCCCTGGGCTACGACTACGAAGACGCCGCCGCTTCTCTGGCACTGGTGATCGAAGAAGTGCTGAACCAAAGAAAACGGTATTTTGATCTGCTGCATTTCAAGGTCATGGTGGAAAACAGTCCCCTCGGCACTCTGCAGGAACCCATGTACCCCACGGCAGACACAGACATGACCGCCATTGCCACCATCAAAATTGCCGTGGAAGGCCGGGAAGAGCTGACTGCCGGGGAAGGCAACGGGCCTGTCAACGCCATGGACGAAGCCCTGCGCCGTGCCCTGGTACGCTTCTATCCCCAGATCTCCCAGATGCGGCTCACCGACTACAAGGTGCGTGTCCTGAATTCCGGGGCCACTGCATCGGTGGTACGGGTTCTCATCGAATCCACGGACGGTCTGGAAGTCTGGCGTACCGTTGGGGTCTCTCCCGACATCATCACCGCCAGCTGGCAGGCTCTCCGGGACTCCGTGGAATACATGCTGTCCCGCCGTCTGGCAGAATAGGCTCCCCTTCCCCAATACTCTCTCATTCTGGAGAAACTCATGAAAACCATATGTATACTTTTCGGCGGACGCTCCTCGGAGTATGACGTCTCCCTGTCTTCTGCGTACGCCGTACTGTCCAATATTGACCGCAGCACCTACAATCTGCTGTGCATCGGTATCACCCGTGACGGCCGCTGGTTCCGGTATGACGGTGCTCTGGAAGAAATCCGTACCGGACACTGGTGCGACTACACGGAAACCCTGCCCACAGTGGCACTGGATCTGTCCTCCGGCAAACTCCGCTGCACTGCCCCCGACGGAACCGTAACCGAAACGGTCTGCGATGCGGTATTCCCCGTTCTCCACGGCAAATTCGGCGAGGACGGCACCATCCAGGGAATGTTTGCAGTGGCCGGGATTCCCGTGGTGGGCTGCGGATGTACTTCCAGCGGCGTCTGCATGGATAAGGCATTCACCAAATCCATCGTGGCTGCGGACACCGGTATCCGGCAGGCAAAGGCAGTGATTGCCCGAGCAGAAGATGCCGCCGACATGGATGCGCTGCGGACAAAATGTGAAAATGCCCTGGGATATCCCATGTTCGTCAAGCCCAGTGCGGCCGGTTCCTCGGTAGGGGTCAGCAAGGTCAAGAGCGCCGGGCAGTTTTCCGATGCCGTCACCAGAGCACTGGCAGAGGACGGCAAGGTGCTGATCGAAGAAGCCATCGTGGGCAGAGAAATCGAAGTGGCTGTGTTTGAAGACCACGGCGAGCTGTTTGCCTCTACCCCTGCGGAAATCGACATGGGCGGCAGTGAATTCTACGACTACGACACCAAATACATCAGCGATGCTTCCGGCTACTATCTGCCCGCCCGGATCACACCGGAACAGACAGCGGAAGTGCAGGCATACGCCAAAACCATATTCCATGCGCTGGACTGCAAAGTCTTCTCCCGGGTGGACTTTTTTGTCACGGAAACCGGCTTTGTGTTCAACGAAATCAACACCATCCCCGGGTTCACGCCCATTTCCATGTATCCCAAAATGATGATCCACAGCGGAATGACCTATGCCGGTCTCATCGACAGAATGCTTTCCGCCACCTTCGCATAAGTCTGCCATACAACCCGACCATTCTCCGCCGTGCTCCCGATGCGTTCTCCCAAACGTCCCGGCCAGCGGCGGAATACATATAAGGAGACAAGCTATGGAACTTTTCCAGAACGCAAAATACATCTGGTGCGCCGGTCTGGAGGACACCCCCAACTGCTACGTGAACTGCTACGAAACCCTGCAGGTCACCCCCGGCAAAACCTACAAGCTCTGCATCACCGCCCACACCGACTATTCCGTCTGGAACGCCGGGAAGCTGATTGCCTTCGGACAGTTTGCGGATTATCCGGATCAGGTGAAGATCTATGACGAAATCGACATCACCGCCGCTCTGCATGAAGGGGAAAACAAGCTGGTGATCACCGCTTACGGCCAGAGAACCGACAGTTCCACCCAGAGAGGCGAAGTGTCCGGCGTGCTGTATGTAATCACCGAAGACGGTACGGATGTATGCCACTCCTCCACGGAAACCGCCATTGCCCCCCACCAGAATTATGTCAGCGGACGGATGGAAAACGTGTCCGGTCAGCTGGGATATACCTTCCAGTATGACGGTTCCGCCTGTTCCTGTCCCGCTTACGGACAAGCTGTGGAAACCGCCGTTCTGCCCGCACTGTCCCCCCGTCCCATCGAAAAGCTGCAGCTGAAGGATCCCTGCCCCATGCGGCTGGTGACCCACGGCTGCTTCACCGAAGGCACCCCCAATGACACCCTGGGCAAGCGGATCCAGTATGCCACCCTGAGCTTCGGCGAACGGACACACCCCAACTGGAACGATGGTCTTGCCATGACAAGACAGTACGGCACCGACGGTACCTACTGCGTCATCGACATCGGCCGGGAAGAAGCGGGTCTTCTGGCTCTGGATGTGGAAGTGGAAGAGGACACCGAACTGCTCATCGGCTGGGGCGAGCATCTGGACGACATGCGGGTGCGCTCCTTTGTAGGCGGACGGAACTTTGCCTGCCGGGTGGTTGCCAAAAAGGGGCGGTTCACCTTTGTGAATCCCCACCGCCGTCTGGGCTGCCGGTATCTGGAACTGCATGCGTACGGCAGCATCAAGGTACACCAGTGCACCATCCTGCCCACCGACTACCCCACCACGGCCGACGTGCACTTCCGCTGTGCCGACCATATGCACAACGAAATCTACGAAACCTGCAAGCGCACCCTGTTGATGTGCATGCATGAACATTACGAAGACTGCCCCTGGAGAGAACAGGCGCTGTACACCATGGACTCCCGGAACCAGATGCTCTGCGGATACTACACCTTCAAGGAAACCGCATTCCCCAAGGCATCCCTGCGGCTCATCGGCCAGTCTATCCGGGACGACGACCTGCTGGAACTGTGCTCCCCCGCCCGTGTGTCCATCACCATTCCCTGCTTCTGCGCCGTGTATCTGGTACAGCTGTGGGAATACGTGCTGTTCTCCGGCGATCTGGCGTTTGCGAAGGAAATGCTGCCGGTTTGTGAAAGAGTCTGCCGGGCATTCCTGGCACGGATCGGCGAAAACGGTCTGATCCCCGTTCTGCAGGAAAGAGAATACTGGAACTTCTATGAATGGCAGTCCGGCATGGACAACGGCATCGGCACCGTGGAACAGAACCCCACCTGCGACCTGCCGCTGAATGCATTCGTTTCCATGGCATTCCAGAGCATGAGCAGGATTCTGGCCGCTCTGGGCGAAGACGCTTCCCTGTACAGCGATGCCGCCGCCGCACTGAACGAAGCCTGCCACAAGGCCTATTACAATGCCGAAAAGGGCTGGTACTACACCAAGCTGCAGCCTGCCACCGGGGAGAGAACCCATCTGGCACAGCTGACCCAGGCTCTGGCCGTATGTGCCGGAATCTGTCCCGCCGATGCACTGGATCGTGTTCTGGAAAATCTGGCGTACAACGAAGAAGAACTGGAAGTAACCCTGTCCCACAGCGTATTCCGCTACGATGCCCTGATGCTGCAGCCGGAAAAGTACGGCCGGTTTGTATTTGACCATATCGCAAAGCAGTTCGGCCATATGCTGAAGGAAAACGCCACCACCTTCTGGGAAACCATGGAAGGCGGCCGGGACTTCGGATATGCCGGAAGCCTGTGCCATGCGTGGTCCGCCATTCCCTCA
Source organism: Clostridia bacterium (assembly GCA_017415325.1). Classification (GTDB taxonomy): domain Bacteria; phylum Bacillota; class Clostridia; order Oscillospirales; family CAG-272; genus UMGS1696. Next base: position 479 of record JAFQGY010000258.1, on the reverse strand, counting down.
TACCTGTACTTCCGGTACGTAGTGGGTCTGTATCCCGATGCGCCCGGCCACATGGGTGAAAAGAAGCCGCTGCCTGTGTCCCAGACCGGTATTTACGAAGCCGAAACCGATTTTTAAGATAGTATGATCCTGTTAAAACCCATTCACAGCACCGAAAAGTGCTTCTATGACGAAGATATAGCCGCCAAAGCCCCCCTGACCGCCATGACCGTGCTCCGTGGGGAACAGTGCAGCTTTCAGTTTGCCTGTACTGCCGATACAGCCCCCGGATGGAGCAATGCGTTTCCCGTTCGCTGGTCACTGGACTGTACGCTGCCCTGGACCCTGTCCTCCGTGGAACTGCTGCCCAACCGGGAACCCATTTTCCACCGGAAAGCAGGCGAACCCTATCTGCGTACCGCTCCCGGTCTGTATCCCGATCTGCTGCGGCGTCTTTCCCCGGACAAGCCCTACCATGTGCCCTACGGCGAACTGACCTC
>JAFQGY010000257.1 GCA_017415325.1 Clostridia bacterium | reverse complement strand
CGGGAGGACAGCTGCCCTCTGTCAGAGGAAATGCGTTCTGCTCTGGCAAAGCTGTCTGCACCGGAGCGGGCCATTGTCTATGAACGGGCAGTGTTTGAAACGCCCTATGATGAGCTGGCGGCGCATCTGGGCATCCGGGCGGATACAGTGCGGAAGAAATACGAACGGGCAAAAAAGAAGCTGGCGATGCTTCTGCCCCGGTACTGCAAGGAGGATGGATATGTGGAATGACAGACTGAAAGAAGAATATCTGGCGATGGAGGTGCCGGAACTGCGGGAGAAGATTCTGGAAAAAGCGAAACGGGAAAAATCAGTGCGTACCCAGCGGAAACTTCGTCCTGCGGCAATGGCGGCGGTGGTGCTGATGATTGCGGTTCTTGCTGTGACGGCAGGTGCTGTGACAAACGGGATCATCCGGCTGCAGTACGGCAGTTATTACCGTTTTGTGGATGATGCGGGCAATATTGTGAAACCGACAGGGTTCCATATGGAGGACGGTGTGGATGTACCTCTGAGCGAGACCGCACTTGACAACATTATGCCGTATGTCTATCTGTATGATGCAGATGAAACCTGTTTTCATACGGCGGATCCGGCGGGGATGGAAGCGTTTATCGGACGAGCCATGCACTTGCCGGAATGTTTTGCGGAAACAGCGGCAGGGTATTGTCTGCGGGCGTACGGAACACCGGAATATGTGGCAACGATCTATGTGGAAATTGTACTGGAAGACGCACAGGACGATGTGTCCCTGAAAATGTATCTGCGGAGCGGCCCCATCAATATTCTGACAGAGAGTACGCCGAAACTGTATGCGTATGCCCTGTCTGACGGTACACCGGTGAGCATTGCCGTGGCGGACAGTCTGCAGGACGGCAAAGTGGGTTTTGCTTTCTACCGGTATGCCGATGCCGTGTACCAGCTCCGGGTGCAGGGAACAACCGTCAGTGCAATCCGCAGCAGGATTGAGCAGATTCTGGATACGGTCGGATAACCAATCTCTATGGAAAACACAAAAGTCCTTCTCAGAACGATTTCCGGGAAGGACTTTTTCCATGCTATTTTTCTTCCGCTGTATGGGTCTGGATGGCTGTACGCTGTTTCAGGTTCCGCAGCCCCTCGCCCTCCGTCACAAAGGCAGGATTCCGGAACAGTTCGTCCAGCCATGCAATCCGGTGTTCCAGCCAGTCGATGAGATAGTCTGTATGCTCTCCGAAATTTTTCAGTGCCACCACAGCAGGGGTCTCCCGGTTCTGCTTCTGCCCGAAGATGTTCCACTTTGCAAAGTTCCGCTGGTAGGAATCCCATCCGATTTCCGCTTCATCCCGGATGAACAGGGGCATCTGTACAAAGCTGTCGTATACTTCGGCCCATTTTTCCGCCACCATTTCCCGGAACCACTGCTGTGCCAGAGCGCCGCCGAACCAGCTGTCGTATCCGTTCCCGCTGCCCCTGCCGTTGCCCACAAACAGCCCCCTGTAATCGTCGGAACCGTCGTCCGCATTGCCCATGGACAAATCAAAGTCCCATACGGGGCCTACCACCAGCTTTCCGCCTGCATCCTTGTGGAGATAGAAGCTGTCCCACTGGGAGTCCAGATTCAGAATGGTCTCTTCCACCAGATAGGCTGCCGCAAGGGAGTCCAGATCCAGCCACTTTGCCGCCTCCTCCCGGGTACCGGTCAGCAGGGCATTCTGGGCTTCCGTGATGTAGTCCCGGATGAAGGAACGCTGTTTTTTCCATGTACCCAGATTTTCCGAAAGATCGCTGTGGATCATGTAGGCTCGGCCGTTCACATGGAACAGGGTATCTCCTTCGGCATAGTTGGACATTTCCACAAGATACCCGGTGTCGATTTCGTCGGGGGCGGTATCCTCGATATGCACCCGGTCGCCGGAAACCTTGATCTCTTCCACCAGCAGATAGGCGCCCACATATTCCCCGTTCAGATACACTTCCACCGGCGTGCAGGCGGGAGACCAGTCGATCCCGTCCATGTACCGGCAGAACTCAAAGGAGATCCGGTTCCGCTGGAGGGAAAGGTCGCACTGGTTGGCCAGCAGACACCAAGTCCGTTCCTTTCCCTCCGCCAGCCCCAGAATATTCTGTTTTTCCGTCAGCTTGAACTTATAGGATTTCTTCGGATAGGTCCAGGAGTTATTCCCCCGTCCGCGGATCTCCATGGGAACATCTTCCAGAATGTATTTCTCCTCACAGCCGTGCAGGGAGAGGACGGCATTCTGATAGACTTCTTTGGAATCAATGGGAGCCCCCTCTTCCGTTTCAATCAGCAGAACGGGCATGGCCAGCACTTCGTATTCTGCCGTTTTCTCCGGAAATACCAGCGGACGCAGTGCTCCGGAAAAGGTGGTGCCGGAAACAAATTTTACATCCCGCAGTACCGGTCTTTCCGGAACAGAGGGATGCGTTTCCGGCGGAGGCACCGTTTCGGCAGGTTCCGCTGCGCAGCCGGACAGCAGGAGAGATCCCAGCAGAAGCAGGGTACAGAGGATACTTTTTTTCACAGCAGTATGACACATCCTTTCGTGTGGAGTGATCAGCCGCTTGCTGATGGTTTTATGGTTATACTATAACACAGGTTTGCCTTTCTGACAAGGGATAATCGGAAAAAAGCAAGCAGAAAAAAGAAATGTATATAAAATACATCTTGCAATACAGGAAAACCTTTGTTATAATGTATAAAAAGAAAACGGGGGAGGATGACAGCATGCCATCATCATCGGTATACCGGGATCTGACAGCGGAGGAACTGCGGGCTGTGGTGGAAGGATCCCTGCATACGAAAATCATTGCCGCAGAGCATCTGACGGGAGGACTGTTCAATACCACCTACCGGATTGACACCAAGGACTGCGGTACTGTGGTACTCCGGGCAGGGCCTGTGAACCGCCATCTGCTGATGCCTTTTGAACACGAGCTGATGGAATCGGAGACGGAAGTGTACCGCCTGTGCCGGGAGAAGGGAATTGCTGTGTCGGAGGTGCTGGTATGCGATACCACAAAAACCATCGTGGATCGGGACTTTATGATTGTACGCAGCATTCCCAGCCAGCCCATGTGCGAATGCGAAAAATCTCTGACGCCGGAAAACTATCATGCCATCTGCCGGGACATTGGTACAGCCGCAAGGAAGTTCCATAGTCTGTCGGAAAAACGGTTCGGCCGGGTTGCGGAAGTGAAACGGGGCGGCGGGTTTGACCGATGGAGCCGGTGCATGCTGGCAGAACTGGAGCGCTGGGAAACGGTGGCGGCACCTACGGGACTGTATTCCGAAAAAGAGCGGGCCGACGCCAGAGCGGTACTGACGGATGCGGCGGAGATTCTGGATAAGATTACCACTCCAAAACTGGCCCACTGTGACTTATGGTTCGGGAATATTCTGGTGACACGGGACGAAACGCCTGCCTTTGCCGCCATTATCGACGCTGACCGGGCAATGTGGGGAGATCCGGAAATTGACTTTTCCTCCATTCCGTGGACAAAGGAATCCCCTGCGTTCTGGGAGGGATACGGCACGGCGCTTCCCATGGCGGATGACAACCGGATCCGACGGTGCATTTACACCATGATGTGGTCGCTGTTTGACTCCTATGTGTGGCACAACCAGTATCATGTGCCGGACAGCACCGTATATACAAAAAATAAAGCCATGACGCAGATTCATACCTTACAGACCGAATTCGGGATCGGAAGGAGATAATATGAAAGAAATTCGCTTTGGAATCATGGGGGCCGGTGCCATTGCAGGGAAGTTTGTGCAGGCGGCGGAGGCCACGGAAGGCGCACGGGTTACTGCTGTGTCCAGCAAATCCATGGATCGTGCAGGGGCATTTGCGGAAAGAAACGGCATCCCGTGGTACGGTTCCTACGCCGATATGCTGGCAAGAGAGGATGTGGATGCGGTTTATATCGCCACCACCCACAACTTCCATAAGGAAAACCTGCGGATGTGCATCGAAGCGGGGAAGCATGTGCTGTGCGAAAAAGCCATGCTGCTGACGGAAGCGGATGCAAAGGAAATTTTTGCTCTGGCGGCGGAAAAGGGCGTGTTCTGTATGGAAGCCATGTGGTCCCGGTTCCTGCCCACCATGACAAAGGCAAAGCAGTGGATTGCGGAAGGGCGCATCGGGCAGATTCAGTCCGCCACCGCCGTGATTGGGTTCCATCCGCAGTTCTCGCCGGAAAGCAGACTGTATAATCCTGCGCTGGCCGGG
>JAFQGY010000256.1 GCA_017415325.1 Clostridia bacterium | reverse complement strand
ATCACGGTGTATCTTATCATTTCAGGTGTTCCTGCCATTATGGAAATCGGGTTGTGGAATTTTCTGTTCGGCAAGATCTGGGATCCGGCGGCATCCAGTCCCGCTCCTTACCGTGCTTGTAGTAGTTGCCAAGGTCGTAGTGGATGTATTCCCCGTCCAGCTTGTAGTAGTTGGGGTCACAGATGATGAACCGGTAGCCGCTGTCATCGAAAAAGTAGTGGCCGTCGGACATATTGTACAGTGCCAGCGTCTCCGCATAGGAAGTGCTGTCGGAATCGTGGTTGCCAAGACAGTGGTAGGTGGGGATGGAGAAATTGTTGTACTTTTCCACATATTCCCGCACATGGGACGGGCCATGGCAGAAGTCCCCGGCATGGATGATAAACCGGCAGTTTTCCGCCAGTGCACGGTTCTGGATCAGTGCCATATCTTCGTCGGTACCGCCCATGAATACGCCCGGATAATGGTGCAGGTCTGCAAATACGGAAAATTTCATGTCAGTCCCTTTCTGCCAGAAGCACTTCCCGGTTGGTGCCGTAAAAGATGTCGTTGTGTCCGGAGATCAGGCGGCAGAACTCTTCAAACCGTTCCCAGTCTCCGTGAATATCGAATTCGTAGGCATGTCCCCAGATATAGTAAATCTGCGGTCTGTCCGGCTGCAGGGCGACAAACTGTTCTCCCAGCGCAAAGAGCTTGTCCCATTCCACATGATGATACACGGTAGGGTTGAAAATATACAGATTGTCCTGCAGGTCAAAATTGTGGGTGGAGGTGGTGGTACGGGCATACTGTACGCCGGTGTGTTCCCGGATCAGGTCTGCCACATGTTCGTTCATCACATGGGTGCCGCCGGGATAGGCCATCCCCACCACTTCGTAGCCGGCCAGTTCCGACAGCGCCACACGGTCCTCCTCCACCTGCCGGATCACTTCTTCATCGGACAGCTGGGACAGAGCCGGGTGGGTCAGGGTATGCACGGCAATTTCATGTCCTTGGTAGATTGCTCTGACTTCGCAGGCACGGGGCTTTACATGGGCTACGGTAACATCTTCTCTCACCAGAGAACCGGGAGTTCCCAGCAAACCGGAGTTGAGGTTAAAGGTACATTTCAGACCGTATTTGTCCAGAATGCGGATCAGGCGCTGGTCCTGGGTCACACCGTCATCATAGCTGAAGGTTACAGCTTTCATTTTCCCCTGAAACATATGAGGAACCCTCCATACATGGTTTTTATTGATTATACCATTATAATCCCCAAAAAGCAATAGAAAAACTGGGAAACATGCAGGAAAACGCCCCACATTTCTGCAGAGCGTTCCCCGGATTCTATTCTGTTTCTCTTTCAGCCTTTGAGACTTTCCACCATTTCCATCAGTTCCGAAATGGCTTTTTCGCTCTTGGGCATGTTCTTCTGTACGGCGGAAGCAAATTCGGTACCCTTGTTCTGCATGGTGTTCTGCCACGGGGTCCGGATGATGTCCCACCAGGGGTTCTGGCCCAGGTCGGGCACTACGCTGGTCGTGATGATCTCCAGCATTTCCAGAGACTTTTCGTCCCGGAGATACCGGTTCTTCAGAGCATTTTCATAGTATGCCGGATGGTTGATGTTCAGGGATTCCACAGCCAGTGCTTCCTTGATGACACAAACCCGTTCCAGATCCGCAGAGCAGGACAGGGGT
>JAFQGY010000255.1 GCA_017415325.1 Clostridia bacterium | reverse complement strand
GCGGGAACCATTGCCTTGAAGCCTTCGGGGATGCATTCCATAGCGTCCTTGAAGGTGATAACCTTACGGCACAGCAGGAAGATAATGGTAATCACCAGAGCGATCATACCGCCCCAGGGCAGACCAACAGTAGCGTCGGTATTGGCAAATGCGTCTACAAAGGATTCACCGTCGAACATACCGCCCACATACAGCAGACCAACAATGGAAATAACGATCAGAACAACGATGGGAACGATCAGATCCAGAACCTTCCCCTTTGTGCTGCCCTTTTCCATTTCAACAGCTTCATGTTCGGTGCCGGAGGTGAACAGATCGCCCTTTTCCAGAGCGTTCTTTTCATGGATTGCCATCGGGCCGTAGTCGAACTTCATCAGAGTGATCATGATGATGAAGGCCAGAGTCAGCAGAGAGTAGAAGTTGTAGGGAATAGCCCGTACGAACAGTGCCAGACCATTGTAGCCGGTGCCATCTGCGTAGTCGGAAACAGCAGCGGCCCAGGAGGAAATGGGAGCGATCATACATATGGGAGCAGCGGTTGCGTCGATCAGGAATGCCAGCTTGGCACGGGAGATCTTATGGGAGTCGGTTACGGGCTGCATAACGGAACCCACAGTCAGACAGTTGAAATAGTCGTCGATGAAGATCAGCACACCCAGGAAGAAGGTGGCAAGAGCAGCGCCAACACGCGTCTTGATATTGGCCTGTGCCCACTTCCCGAAGGCAGCGGAAGCACCGGTCTTGTTCAGCAGAGCAACCAGTACGCCCAGCAGTACCAGGAAGATGAAGATCCCGGCGGAACCGGAAACGGATGCGATGAAACCGTCATTGATTACCTGGTCAATGGTGCCGGCAGGATTGAAGTCGGCAGCCAGCAGACCACCGGCCAGAATCCCGATGAACAGGGAAGAATACACTTCCTTGGTGATCAGTGCCAGACCGATTGCGATAACGGGAGGCAGAAGCGATAATACGGTACCATATGCCATAGGCCCGTCTGCTTCTTCCGCTGATTCTTCTTCCGCAGCAATTTCTTCCACGGCAGCGGTTTCTTCCACAGCGGCTTCTGCGGCAGGTTCGCCTTCAGCCAGTACGGTGATCCCCATGGTCATGAGGGTCACGGCCAGAACCAGGAACAGCGCAAACATGGTTCTGGATCCGGGGATGGAGAAAAACTTTCTCATAAAAATGTCCTTTCTGCCGCAGTACACGGCGAAACCGCAAAAAACAGACGCCGGGCCGCGAAAACCTGACGTCTGTTGAATATTTCTTCCCAAAACACCAAACAGCAGCTCTCCACGGTGTACGTGACAGATAACAGCATATTCTGCTGCCATCCAGGATGAAACGGGAGTCACCCTTCGGCAGATACGCCTCTTTCCCCGGCAACCTTCACCCCGCAACCGGAAACCCGGCAGAAGGAATAAGCCGGACAAACCATCGCATCCGCACCTCTGCTTTGCAGTTTATTCAATTTACGGTAATATCATATCACAAAATTAGACGAAATTCAATCCTGAAATTCTGAAATATTACACAAAATTGAACCGGTGTAAACTGTATACAATCACAAATCCTGCAGAAATCTGTATTTTTTCAGCGAAAATTACTGGTTTGCAGCCACCATTTTGTCGATGGTAGCCTGGATTTTGGATTCATTCATTTCGATCTGGGAAACAAGGTCTCTCTTATTGTTGCTGTACATCTGGTTGAAGAACCCATCACGCACATCGGGGCAGAAGATGGTGTCGCCAAGGTCGATAACTCTGTGGTCAAAGATCAGATCCAGCATGGCAACGGATTCTTCGTCACGGGAGTACTTGCCCTTCAGGGAAATATCGTAGTAGGCAGGTGTGATGGACTGTTTTGCCAGATAGTTGGCCATTTCCAGCACCGCGCCGGTCATCTCCAGATTCTGGTTGGTGATGGGGATGATGGGGGGCATGAAATAGCTCACACGGGCATAATACTCACCCTGTGCTTCATCGAACATGGGATAGGGAATGATCCCGAAGTCGGTTTCCATATCCCGGAGAGCGCCGACCCAGAACATGGAGCAGTCCATGAACAACCCCTTGTTTTCCTGGAACATATTGATGTTTTCTTCATTGACATCCTGTCCCATCTTGCTGAGGAAACGGGCGTTGTTGTCGTAGGTCATGGTAAAGATCCGATCAATGACCGTTACAAACCGTTCATCCTTCATGGACATTTCCGGAATCCCGTCATCGTTCAGACCGATGGTGATTTCTCCCGCCCCGATCCAGAAGCTGGGCAGAACATTCTTCAGGGTACCAAGATAACCGTAATTGTCTTCGGCAGTGAAAGAACCGTCCCCGTTGGTATCCACAGTGACCGCTTCCATCATTTCCTGCATCTTGTCCATGGTCCATTTGCCTTCGTTGACCAGATCATAGGGGCTTTCCAGACCGTTCTGGGTGATGTGCTCCTTGGAAAACAACAGAATGAAGGTCAGGTCATGGGTGGTGATGCTCAGATCCCCGATGGCCGCATAGCGCATGTCTCCCAAAAGCAGGGACTGGTTGACGCTCTGATCCCAGTAGGACTTGGAAAGGTCGATGTTGGGTACCAGATTGTAGTCCAGTGCATATCCGTCCACCAGCATCACGGGAGCGGCAGCGCAGTACAGATTGGCAACCTGAATCACGTCATCTCCGGCGGCCACAATGGAACGGATGGTGTTGGTGGCAGGGTATCCTTCTTCAATCAGATACTCTTCAATCACCACATCCAGTGTTTCCGAAGTGGTGGCAATGGTGTTGTACTGGGCGTCGTTGAGGGCTTCCCCGGTCAGTTCTTCCATGACGATGGGATTTCTGGCATTGGGATTGTCCAGTACACCAAAGGTAAAGACAGAACCGCCGAAAGCAAGGTCAGCGGGAAGATCCGGAACTTCTTCTGTTTCCGTTGCAGCAGTTTCCTGAACACCTGCATTTACTTCTGTATGATCGGTTTCAGAAACATCTGCATTTCCGCAGGCAGTCAGGAGCAAAAGCAGACAAATGGCAAGGCTGAAAGTGCGTTTCATAATATTGGAATCCTTTCTTCAAATGGCTTGGTATTGGATTATCTGAATGCATTATAATATAAATTGAGGAAAAAAGCAATACCAATTCCTATAAAAATGAATAAAGATACTGTGAAATCGTGTTATCATCACAGGAGGCCGGAAAAAACACCGGTTAAGGGTTGACTTACGCCGGAAATCGTGGTACACTAAAACAAGCAAAATTCGGGTATTTCCTACAGAATATCCCACGCAGGAAAGCAGGAATTCATATGCATATGCAGGAAGAAAAATGCAGATTCTGGGAAAGCCTCCCTGAACAGATCACCGGAGAGGAAAGCAATCCGCAAAAGAGTCTGTTCCGTCATAAGGAAACCGGAATCTATTACAGAATACACAGGATTCCTACCGGAAAAGGCGGAGAGTCCATCGAAATCGACCAGATAACGGATATCCATTTCAACTTCTGCAATGATAAAGATCTGCAGAACGAAGAACTGGCCGATACGGTTCAGTGCCGGAAATGGCTTGCAGGTGCCGCATCGGTACAGGGAATCCGTAATGCGCTGCAAATGGCAAAATATGCAGATCAGATTGTGATTACCGGAGATACCCTGGATTATCTTTCCGAAGGTGCCATGGATCTGACCCGGAAGGAAATATGGGATGTGTTTCCCGAGACCCTGATCTGTCTGGGCGGTCATGAACTGACACGGGAAATGCAGACCGGAAAGCCGGACAAAGAACCGCTGGAAGCCAGACGCGCGGTGCTGGAATCTTTCTGGAAACACAACATGTATTATACTTCCCGCGTGCTTGGAAATAAAGTGATTGTCTGTGCCATGGATAACAGCTGCGGCAAATATCTCCCCTGCATAGCAGAAAGACTCCGGGAAGATATCCGTCTGGCCAGAGAAAACGGTTGGATTCTGCTGCTGTTCCAGCACGAACCTATCGACACAGGACGCCCGGAAGACGAAGCCTGCCCGACTCTCTGGGAATGCGACGGCAAGGTGTATAACTTCCGCAAATGCATCGGTTCCGCCGACAGGAATACCGACGAACCTACCGCAGAAGTTTTGTCACTGATCCGGGAAAACGCTGACATTGTCCGTGGGATCTACTGCGGCCATCTGCACAGCGCCTATTATACGGAAATTCCGGCATATTATACCGAAAACGGTGAAAGAAAAGAAACTGTAATCCCCCAGTATGTGCTGGAGGGAAATCCATACAATGGTCAGAGCGGTCATGTTCTGCGGATTATCGTGGAATAAACGCAGGGCAAACGACTGTACAGAAAGGACAGTATTATGAAAATCAGCACATCCACCTCCTGTATCTTCAATATGTACGGCATGGAAGAAGGCATGAAAATGTTTGCAGATGCCGGCTTTGAAGCCATAGACTACGGCATGTTTCATCTGCCCTGGAACGGCGATATGTTCGTAAATGCGTCGGAACAGGAATTTGCAGACTATTTCCGGCATGTAGGCAAAACCGCCAAGGACTGCGGTATCGAAGTATACCAGTGCCACTCTCCCTTCCCGCTGAAAGTATTTGATCCTGCAAAGGATCCGGGAATGCTCCAGTGTGCCGTCAAGTCCATCTACGCCGCCGGCTATATGGACTGCCCCAACATCATCATCCACCCCGCCATGCACCCCAGCTTCATTTACGGCAGAAACATCGAGGAATGCCGCCGGTCCAATCTGGAATTCTACAGTGCCATGGTACCTGCCCTGAAGGAAACCGGCGTCACCATGTGCGTGGAAAACATGTTCGCCGGAGATCCCGAAACCGGGAAGTACATCCATACAACCTGTTCCAAAGTAGAGCAGATGATTGACTTCATCGACACCCTGAACGATATGCACGGCCCGTATTTTGCCGCCTGCCTGGATACCGGTCACGCCATGATTTCCGGTACCGGATGCACCCATATGCTGAAAGAACTGGGACACCGCAACAGAACCCTGCACATCCACGACAACAACGGTTTGTCCGACATGCATCAGGGCCCAGGCCGCGGCAAGATCAACTGGAAACAGTTTGCCGAAGCACTGGGCGAAGTGCAGTATACAGGCACCTTCAACTTTGAGGCGGATACCTTCTATGCCGAATACAATAAAAAGGATACATACAATAAAGCCGTACTGCAGGCAGCCTGCAATATGCTTTACGCCATCGGCCGCTCTCTGGCAGACATCGCAGAAGGGAAGTATCAGGCAGAATGAAAACCGAAAAAACCTTCCGTGCCGCCATTTTTGATCTGGACGGAACCCTTTGCTATACCGTAGGAGATCTGCTGGCGTCCATGAACCGGATGCTGCGGGAATACGGCTATCCCGAAAAGACCCACGAGGAAATCATGTCCTATATCAGCTGCGGTGAACGGGATTTTGTGAAATTCTCTCTGCCGAAGGAACTGCAGGACGATGACCAACAGATCGAAACCTGCCGCACAACCTATGTTTCCATCTATAACGCACATTTTCTGGATACCACCGTACTGTATCCGGGAATTGAGAATCTGCTGCACGATATGAAAGCTGCCGGAATCCGTCTGGCCGTCAACACCAACAAGACCCAGGAACACGCACAGGCAATCCTGCAGAAGCTGGCTCCCGGTCTCTTTGAAATGCTCAAGGGCGACGGACATTATCCCTGCAAGCCCGATCCCACGGGTGCGCTGGAAATTGCAGCAGAGTTCGGTCTGCAGCCGGAAGAGATCTGCTATATCGGAGATTCCAACATCGACATGGAGACCGCCGGGAATGCCGGTATGTTCGCCATGGGGGTAAAATGGGGATACCGCCCCGACATCCTTGCGGAAGCAGGCGCAAAGACTCTTGTGGAAACCGCAGAGGAGATTGCTCCCTGGTTCGGTCTGTAAGGGAAGGAGGACACATGCCCCATATTCCTCTTTCCGATACCGAAAGCATTCCTGTGCTGTCCTTCCGGGAAGCCATGGAAACCGTCTCCGAAACAGCGTATGACCGGGAAAAATGGCTGTATGTTCCCGATGCCTACGATGAGTACCGGTACATTCTGGGTACCAGAGGAAACAGACCCCTGATCTGTATCGGTATCAATCCCTCCACTGCCCGTCCGGATGCACTGGACAACACCTTAAAGTCGGTGGAACGGATTGCCCTTGCCAACGGATACGACAGTTTTCTTATGATGAATGTATATGCCCAGCGTGCCACAGACCCGAATCATATGGAAAAAGCGGAAAATGAATTCCTGCACCGGGAGAATCTGGAAGCCTTCCGGTATGTACTCTCCCTTGCAGGAGATACCCCTGCCGTATGGGCCGCATGGGGAACCATCGTGAAAGCCAGGCCGTATCTGATTGACTGTATGCTGGATTTTGTCCGCATCGGAGAAGAACACAATGCCGCATGGTTCACAGCCGGTGCCAGATCCAAAAACGGCGGTCACCCGCACCATCCCCTGTACCTGCGAAAGGATGCATCTCTGGATCCTTTTGATCCGCACCCCTATATTGCAGGTCTCCGGGAAAATAACAGAAAATAGAAGGATATAGAAATATGATACAGACAGGAACAGAATACAGAAAGCCGTACGGCAAGGAAGTCTTCGGACGGGAAACCATAGCCCACTACGCCTATCCCAGAGAAAAACTCATTGCCGAACCCATCTTCCCCTATCTGGTGCTGGACGGCGG
>JAFQGY010000254.1 GCA_017415325.1 Clostridia bacterium | reverse complement strand
TTCACCAGACCTTCGGCCCGCTTCGGCCAGGTCGGTTCTCTTTCGTTTCCATGCATATCCGTGACCCGTACGTTTTTTTCGATGGGTGATCCCCCCTCTGTCACAGGATATATATTCCGGCGCCGTTTTTTGTGATGGGTGCCCGCCCCTGCCGGTTTTCAGTATACCACAGAAATATACGTCTGTCAACAAAAAACAGCACCGTTCCCTGCACTTTGGTATTTTCATGCAGAGCACCATGCTGTTTTTGTTGATTTTATCAAAAGTCTACCGCAGAATCGCATCCGCACAGGCCTGTTTCAATGCCGCCCATTCTTCCGGGGGAAGATCACAGTGTCCTCTGTCCGGCACGATCCGGTAGGTCACGTCGTATCCTTTTTTCCGCATCACATCCACCAGACGGTCGGAGTGCATATCCTTCCGCACGGCCTTGTCTGCGGTGCAATGGAAAATGGTATACGGCACCTTCGGCAGTTTTTCCGCTTCCGCCAGATGCAGGGGGGAGAACCGCGGCAGAACTTCCTCCATGGTTCCCTCTTCTTCCGCATAGGCACAATAGTAGCTGGGGGGAAGGTCGGGGCGTTCGGTGTAATGGAAGGGCATATCACATACCGGGCAGTTGGCAACACAGGCCACAGGCGTCCGCTTGGCATATACCATATAGGTCAGTGCCCCATGTCCGCCCATGGAAGGCCCTGTGGAAACGATGGGCAGATCCTCCGGCAGTCCGTACTGTGCCAGCAGCACGCCGATCAGTTCATCCGCAAAAGCGATCTGTCGACGGTTCATCCATGCCCACGGGTCCCCGTACGGAATCAGGTAGGCAATATTCCGTGCCGCAAACCAGTCTCCGTCCGGCAGTGTACCGTCAAACCGGGCATCACAGCCCATGCCGGAAAAATTGATGACAATCCCCCGGATGGTACCTGTGATCTGTCTGTCATTGGAAAAGGTAAACCAGCGCAGATTTTCGTATGTAACTGGTGAAATCATGGCTTATCCTCTCTTGGCATCCCAGAAATCCATGTAGCGGGTCCAGTCTTCCGGCAGAATTCCGTGGGCGCCGGTCTTTACATGATACCCGATATTTCCTTCATGGTAGTTTGTATCCGCTTCCACTTCCCCTTCGGCAGGCAGAACCACACCGGTCTTGCCGTACAGTTCGTAGGCGTCCTTAGCCAGCCGGCAGGATTCTCTTTCCGCAGCGGGAGAAGCCCATGCGTCTTCGGAACAGCTTGCCACATAGCACAGTCTGGGTGCCATGGCAGCCACAAGCATATGCTGGTCACAGGGGAGCATTTCTTCCCGGTTCGCAAACTTTCTGTAATTGCCGCAGAACCAGTCAAATACCTTTGTAATCACTTCCACGGTTTCCCCGCCTTCGGTTCTGCCTCTGTGCAGCATGGCACCGGAACAGCCGGACGCATTGGAAATGGTCAGCGCAAACCGCTGGTCTGTTGCACCGGCCCACAGCGCTGTTTTCCCGCCGCGGGAGTGTCCCAGAACCGCCACATTCTTTTCGTCCGCCCAGGGACATTCGGTCAGCCAGTCCAGCACACGGGATGCCCCCCATGACCAGGCGGAAATGGTAGCCCAGTCGTTGTCCCGTCTCAGGGAACGGTCGGGCTGGAAGTAAGCAAACACACCGGCCTTATAGTCAGCCTTGTGGTCCCCGTCCGGATACAGACCGGAGGTGGGCATGATGGCAACCCCGTATCCCCGGGAAACAATATCCAGAATCGGCACGTTCAGGCAGTCCAGTGAAGTTTCAAAATTGTATTTGTTTTCCTGGTATTCGTGCATGATATACACAAACGTAGGAACAGGAGCTTCCGTCATGGGGAAGAACCCACGGCACAGGAATGTGTATCCGCCTGCAGTGATGTTGACCTTCTGATACCGGACAGGCTTGCCCTTATAATTTTCGTGATAGAGCAGCACATTCCAGGTGGTGTTCAGATTTTTTTCCGCAGCTGCCGGACGATGGCCGTAGATATTTTCAGCAAGCAGATGCATAATTTCAGGACGGCGATAGGCTTCCCAGTCACCGGTATTGGTGATGGTTTCTCCGCCGAGGGTGGTAAGCAGTTCGGGAATGGGCATAACAGTACCTCCGATGATTTGTTTGGTTGTACTTATTATACAGATTCCACGCCGGTTCGTCAAGGTTTTCCCGGCAAAAAATGGTGTTCACGATGGATTTCTGTCCCATCCGTATTCCGCAAAGCAAAAAAGCCGCATCCAGTGTGCAGCTTATAAATGTATCAGAAAAACAAAAAAGAACCAGACGCATCTGATTCTCTTTCTTTTGAATGGGGGAAGGTGGATTCGAACCACCGAAGGCGGTGCCAGCAGATTTACAGTCTGTCCCCTTTGGCCACTCGGGAATTCCCCCATATTCGATGTCCCTTGCGGAACGAATATATTATAGCACATCCATGTGTCTTTGTCAATAGGTTTTTGAAAAGTTTTTATCCTTTTTGTCGGAAAATTTTGCGGGACTTTCCAGCAGGCACAATGGCCTGTGTCCCCATCCGTGCAGTATATACCCCGCCCTCTCCCGGCATCTCCGTGACACCAGAAAGACCGGCTGCATCATCCTGTTCCCAACTCTACCGGAGAAACAAAAAAGAACCAGACGCATCTGATTCTCGTTCGTTTGAATGGGGGAAGGTGGATTCGAACCACCGAAGGCGGTGCCAGCAGATTTACAGTCTGTCCCCTTTGGCCACTCGGG
>JAFQGY010000253.1 GCA_017415325.1 Clostridia bacterium | reverse complement strand
TCCGGCCGGTATCTGGGGGCACAGAGTTTCACCGGTATGACGTTGGAAGAAGCCGTGGCATATGCAGAAGCCAACTTCAACAGCCCGTACCGGAGATGACGGAGGAAAGAGATGAAAACTGCACAGAAATACCGGATTTTTGCGGAACGGTTCTTCAGGGACGGACAGTTTGAAAACGATGTTACTGTCACTGTGGAAAACGGTGTGGTTACTGCCATCGAGCACGGCAGAGCAGCGGATGCGGACAGAGCATATGCTTATGTCACTCCCGGGCTGATTGACAACCATATCCACGGCGGCGACGGCTGTTCCGTATATGGATCCACACCGGAGGAAATGGAAACATGGCTGGTGCATCTGGCCGAAGCGGGAACCAGCGGCGTCATGCTTGCCCCTTCCGGTCAGCCCGAACGGATCCGGAAATCACTGGAAAATCTGCGGGTGGTCATGGAGCACCAGAAGGAAGGAAAAGCAGGCGGGGCGCTGGTGCTGGGAGCCCATCTGGAAGGCCCCTTTATCAGTGCGGAAAAGCCCGGTGCCATGGAAGCGGTGATTCCTCCGTCTGTGGAAACCTTCCGGCAGATGACCGAAGGATATGAAGATATTGTACGGGAAATGACCATTGCTCCCGAAAATCCGGGTGCTGCGGAAGTGATTGCTTACCTGCGGCAGAGGGGCATCCGGGTGCTGGCAGGACACACCAACAGTACTTATGACGAAGCCATGACCGCTTTTGCAAACGGTGTGGGTGCCTTGTGTCATACTTTCAATGCAGCCCGGAGTATCCATCACAGAGAACCCGGTGTGGTGACGGCTGCCCTGACCTGTCCCGAAGTGTACTGCGAAATGATCGGCGACCTGGCGCACCTGCATCCGGGAACCATGCATCTGATCCGGCACTGCAAGGGGAGAGAACGGGTGATGCTGATTTCCGATGCCGTCATGACCACCCATCTTCCGGACGGCGTATACGGCAGAGTGGAAGTGAAAAACGGCGAAAACCGGGTGGTGGGACTGGGCTGTCTCTCCGGCGGCGGATGCTATACGGCAAAATCCGTGGGGAATCTGGTGAAAATCGGGATGGATTTCAGCGATGCCGTGATGGCTGCCGCTGTGAACCCGGCAAGATGGATCGGGGCGGATACGGAACCGGCTGTGGGAAAGCACGTGTTCCTGACAGGATGGAACAAAGACTTTACTCCCGCATGTACCCACATCGGAGAAAACACCTATGTCTGTCACTGACAGGTTTCTGAGGTAGAGCATATGGAAACCTGGATTTTGTTTGTTCTGCTCTTCGGCCTGTTTAAAGGGATCCGGGAACCCATTAAAAAGAAAGCGCTGACACAGACAGATGTGCTCAGTACGCTGTTTATGTATACATTTCTCGGGTTTCTGATGACTGTTCCCACGGCCGGAAACGTTCTGGATATCTCCCTGCGGGGACTGCTGCTGTCTGCGCTGAAGGCGGCGATGCTGTTTGTGGGATGGATGGCGTCGCTGACCTCCCTGAAAAAACTGCCGGTGAGCTTTTACGGCGTGGTGGATCTGTCCCGGATGTTTTTCTCCACAGCCATGGGCGTGATTTTCCTGCGGGAAAGCCTGACCCTGCGGGGAATTGTCAGTCTGGTGCTGATCTGCTGTGGGGTGTATATGGCCGGCAACCGGAAAAGTGCGGCCAAAGAAGGCTGCAGTGTGCGGGATGTGTGTGTTGCCCTGACCTCCAGTCTGTTCAGCGCCGCATCGGGGGTTTTGGATAAGTACATCATGACCACAGAAAAAATCACCAGTGCCCAGCTGCAGTTCTGGTTCATGGGGATTCTGTCCGTGATGTATCTGGTATATATGTTTCTGAAAAAGCAGAAGCCGGATATCCGGGGCTGTCTGAAGAACCCGTGGATCTGGCTCATGAGTCTGTTCCTGGTGTTCGGCGACCGGCTTCTGTTTATTGCCAATGCGGATCCGGACAGCAAGGTGACCGTGATGACTCTGGTGAAACAGTGTTCGGTACTGGTCACCATTGCGGCAGGAAAGATATTGTACAAAGAAAAATACATTCTGCGGAAGCTGTTCTGTGCCGGAATCATTCTGGCGGGGATTGTGCTGGCGGTACTGTAATGCAAAAAGGGAAAGAGCCAAAAACGGTTCTCTCCCTTTTGCTGTGTATGGGATTATTCAGTGAAGCAATATGTTCCGCCGGTCAGTACCTGATCCCGGAACTGCGCAGTAATTCCGTCCGGTACCGCAACAGTCAGATGCACACCGTCTGCTTCCTTCTTCCAGTCCACGGAAATTCTGCCGTGAGGCGTGTCGATATGCCCGGCGGCAAAGTCCATATCGTCGGGGATATAGGGCGCAATGGTCACAGTGTCGTAGGCGGGAGAGGTGCGGCGGATCCCGATGAGGGAATGCATCATCCATGCCATGAAGCAGGAGTACATATGGTGGTTCTGGGAATCGGTGGTACTCCACATTTCATACAGGGTAGTTGCGCCATCTTCCAGCCACAGACGGTATCCGGGGAATCCGGGGGCAGTCAGGATCCGGTAGGCGTAGTCTTCCATGCCGCACTTGTTCAGGGCTTCCCACAGATGGGGCAGACCCAGCATCCCGCAGTCGTGATGGAAATCCTTTTCTTCGATGAGTCTGGCCAGCTGTGCCTTCAGCGGTGCCAAATCCGGGCAGATGTCGTAAACGATCAGCAGCGCCACGGCAGTCTGTTTGTCGATTTTGGAAGTACCGTCGGCGTTTACGTACTTTTTCCGGTGGTCGGCAATCTGTGCTTCCAGCATGGCGGCGTACTTTTCTGCATCATGTCCGGCAAACCGGGCAGCCAGGCAGGTGATCTTCAGGAATTTGATCCGCAGGGCACTGTTGATGGGTTCCGGGCCGACCTTTTCCGGACGATTCGGATGTGCCCAGTCGTCCAGGCCGAAATGGATGTCCCCGTTTTCGTCCGCTCTGGTTTCCAGATAGGCCAGATACCGGTCAAAATAGGGCAGGGATTCGATCAGATACTTTGTTTCCCCGGTGTGGAGATACAGACGGTAGGGAATCTCGAACAGGATTCCGTCGGAAACCGGCCCGTTGCCCCAACCGTATCCCCAGCCGCTGGAAGGAATGATCCCCGGCAGGGCACCGTCCGGCAGCATGGCATCATACACATCCTGCAGCCACTTGGCAAAAAGCCGTTCGGTGGTGAAGTTGGTCAGCATCTGTTCGCAGGAGGACTGCGCATCGTTGCACCAGCCCAGCTTTTCCCGGGTGGGACAGTCGGTGGGCATATAGAACAGGTTGCTCCATGTGGCCATCTGTCCGATGCGGAAAAGGTCGTTCAGGAAAGGATCGGAGGAGGTGAAGCTGCTTCTGGTGTCCACTGCCTGATGCACGAACAGACCGGAAGCGGATGCCAGCGTGGGATTTTGGATGCCGGTGACTTCCACATACCGGAACCCATGGTACACAAATTTCGGCGACCAGGTGAACTTCCCGTCGGGACAGATGAGTCGGTCGGTCTGGAAAGGCGAGGTGGGATAATGGTGCCCCATATTGTTGAATTCCGGTTCTCCGTTTTCCTGCAGTTCTTCCGCATACCGGATCACGATTTCATCCCCGGCAGTCTGATCCACTGTCAACCGTACAAACCCGGACATATTCTGCCCGAAATCGAAAATATACCGGTCTTCGTCCATCTGATGCATGGCAATAGCAGGGTATACACGGTCCAGACGGATGGGTTCGCAGGGACAGGGACGGAAGGTGCCGGAGGGCGGGGTGGTATCGGAAACGGCGTTCTGCCATGCACTGTCGTCAAAGGCAGGCAGGATCCAGTTTGCATCATACAGCCGGGCGTCAAAATGTTCCCCGCACCGGAGCTGGTTGTAGACAATGGCGGACTGGTCGGTGCATTTCCAGCCAGGATCGGTGGTCAGCACGGTTTTGCCGTTGACTTCCAGAGACAGAATGAACTTCGGATTGTCACGCCAGGGAGCGATATTGTGGTTCCAGGAGGATTTCAGGTTTTCATTGTACCAGCCGTTGCCGCACTGGACCGCAAAGAGATTTTCCCCACAGAGCAGCTTGTCGGTAACGTCGTAGCTGGTGTACCACAGAGTCTTGCGGTAGTCGCTGACAGGGGCAATGAACAGATCCTCCGTTACAGGCTGTCCGTTCAGCCAGTAGTATGCATATCCGAGCCCGCATACATGTACCACAGCGTTTTCCACAGGTTCGTCAATAGTGAATTTCCGTCGGAACATGGGGGCAAATCCCGGTTCCAGCGGATTGAAAACACGGTTTGCTTTGATGAAATTGACACGGTCAAATATCATGGCAGACTCCTTTCTGTCCGTCA
This sequence comes from Clostridia bacterium, assembly GCA_017415325.1. GTDB lineage: Bacteria > Bacillota > Clostridia > Oscillospirales > CAG-272 > UMGS1696. Next base: position 243 of record JAFQGY010000253.1, on the reverse strand, counting down.
GAGAATTCGGCAGGTATGTATCAGACATACATGGTGAAGAACCACGCGTCTTCCAGATCCCGGTTGGCGGCGGAAGCGTAGTCACACATCACATATTCGGTTTCTTTTCCGCCGCAGGTCAGCTTTACCCGGCAGGCGGTCAGCAGTCGGTCGTGGCGAATGGTACGGGCAGTGCAGGTGCGTTCCCGGCCGAATACGGTTTCCCCGCTGAACATATCCGCTTCCGTGCAGCCCACTCTCTTG
>JAFQGY010000252.1 GCA_017415325.1 Clostridia bacterium | reverse complement strand
GGTTGCCCAGAATATGCTGCTGGACTACCGCAACATCTCCACAATCCACGCAGATCAGCCCTACTGGGATCCCCAGATTTATGATGACTGTGCCGTTATGGGCAAAACCTTCTTCATGACCGGTGATATTTCCATCATGGACAACAAGGGTACCTGGTGTATGCTGTTCAACAAGGATATGATCATTGACCATGGTCTGGAAAGTCCCTATGATCTGGTTAACGACGGCAAGTGGACACTGGACAAGATGGATGAAATGGCCTCTGTTGTACTGACCGACGTGAACGGCGACGGCAAATGGACGGAAGAGGACAACTATGGATTTGTAACCGAAGGATACAACAACATGGCACTGTGGTCCTGCGCCGGTTTCAAAATCATGTCCAACGATGCTGACGGTATGCCCTACTACACCTATAACAGCGAAGCTTCCATCGATGCCCTGACCCGGATCATGGAAATCCAGTATGCCGATCACTCCAACATGGGCTCCAAATCCACGGTTACCGGCGGCGGTATGGGAGAAGGTGCAACCCGTGAAAAGCAGTTTGCCAACGGCAAGGCCCTGTTCTATTATGCCGGTATGATCAACATTACCCTGTTCCGTGACTTTGATACCGACTTCGGTGTAATTCCCGCTCCCAAGCGCAACGAAGAACAGGAACAGTACTGGTCCAACTACAGCTATTACAACTTCACCATCTACGTAATCCCCACCACCTGCGGTGATCCCGAAATGGTTGGAGACATCATGGACTGCATGGCAAACCTGTCTCTGTATTCTCTGACACCTGCATACTATGACCAGACCCTGATCGGGAAATCCACCCGTGATGAAGAATCCGAGCCTATGATCGAGCTGATCCTGAACACCCGTAACTTCGACCTGGGGATCATCTTTGACACCGGTTCCATCCGCTCCACCATCTGCGGCTTCACTTCTCCCAACAATATTGCATCCACTATGGCTGCCAAGGAAAAGACTGCCGCCACGGCTCTGGAAAAGTTCATCGAAGACGTTTCTGCCCTGCAGCAGTAATCTGACCGCAAAGAATAACCGGTATGATTCCGTTTCTGGTTTCATACCGGTTTTATTGATGCTGTTCCCTGTCATGCTTCTGGTTTTCCTGTCTGCTGAACCGATGGTAAATTGCCAATCCGAGCCCGCTGATGATGGCTGTTGCGGCAAGAACAATGGCAGCTATCCAGTATTTTTCCGAGCCTAGCGCATCCCCTCCCAGTGTGGATGTGAGTATCGACGGAATCCGGCCCAGCATCTGAATGCATATCCAGGATGCAGTGGAAATTCCCGTCAGCCCTGCAAAATAACATAACAGATCTTTTGGCGTACCGGGAAGCAGAAACAGCAGGAAAAACAGTATATCCCGTTTTTTGGGATTCTGCAGAAAACGGAGAGACCGCAGCTTTTCCAGAGAGAAAAACAGTTCTGCCGCTTTAACGCCGAATCGCTTTACAAACAAAAACACCAGTACCCCACCCAGTGCTTCACCGACCAGACACAGTATGGATCCTTCCAGAGCACCAAACGCATATCCGGCGGCAATTTCCAGCGCTTCTCCCGGAATGACGGCGACAAACACCTGTACGATCATCATCAGAACAAACAGGATCCATCCGTACCAGCCATGGGCATCAATCCATTCCCGGAAAGCTTCCGGCTCCCCTGCCAGCTGCAGAAAAGGTTTTCCGATGTACAATACGACCGCCAGCATCAGAATGACAAATGCCAGCAGACCGCCTGCCATCAGTGCTTTTCTGTGCTTCTCTGTCCATTCCCGTTTCATTTACAGTTCCTTTCTTCGGAGGTACTTTCCCATATAGTATACGACAATTTCGTGAATAAATCTTGCAGAATGTATTGGAGATTTCTTATAAAATCCGGAAAATATGCTGAGCGGAATGCTTGCTTTTCACAGAATTTTCAATATCTATTGACTTTTGACGGAATCTGTGATACACTATGATAAGCGCTTAAAAGTATTTCAAAGTATTTATTAAAGGAGTACCCATCATGCGTAAAAATGTAATCATTGCACTGCTGCTGGCGGCTATGCTGCTGCCCACACTGGCTTCCTGCGGGGATTCTTCTGCCGCACAGGAAACCTCTTCTGCAGCCGACACCACTGTGCAGGAAACCGAAAAGGAAACCACAGCTGAGGAAGCCAGAAATGCCATTTCCGACGAGATTGAAAACGAAGATTTCGGCGGACGGAATTTCATCGTGCTGGGATCTGACGAACAGGATTTTGGTTCCTTCATGTACGTGGAAGAACTGACCGGGGAAGTGCTGAACGACGCCGTATATGCCCGGAACCTGCAGATCGAAGAACGATTCAACACCAAGGTACAGTACACCGCTCCCACCGGCGGGTATGACAAATCCAATGCAGAAGTAAAGAAAGCCGTACAGGGCGGCGATGCAGACGCTTTCCAGATCACATCCTACCACGTAGTGTCCAACTCCTCCAATGTTCTGCAGGGATATTACATGAACTGGTATGAAGTACCCCATATTGATTTCTCAAAGCCCTGGTGGTCTGACTCCAACGTGGACGACCTGACACTGAACGACCGCTGCTTCCTGGCTGTCGGTGACGCTGCTGTTTCCTCCATTGCACAGACCTACTGTGTGATCTATGACAAGGACAAGCTGCTGGACTATGACGTTGATGACATTTATGAAACCGTACGCAGCGGCGAGTGGACCATTGATTATCTGCAGAGCATTTCTTCCGGTATGGCACAGGACGTGGACGGCAACGGTAAGATGGAAGCGGAATCTGACTTCTTCGGCTTCATCTCCAACCCCCATTCCAATCTGAACACCTATCTGTGGGCATTCGACAACAAAATCTGCCAGAAGAACGACGAAGGCCGGATGGAATATACCTATTATAACGAAAAGCTCGTTGGGATTCTGGAAAAGCTGTACGAAGTATTCTATGCCACAGAAGGAATCACCCTCAGCAAGAACGGTGACCATTTTGCCGGTATCAATACCTTCGTAGACGGACGCTGTGTATTTGTAAACGCTCTGATCTCCCAGACCATCACTTTCCTTGCCGATTACGAAAACGAATACGGTATTCTGCCCTACCCCAAGTACACTGCAGATCAGGAAAACTATATGACCATGGCTGACGGCAACCACGAAGCAATGGGTGTACCGAAGAGCGGCGGCGATCTGAACTTTGTGGGCAAGATCACCGAAGTACTGTGTGCAGAAGCCTATAAGAAGATTCTGCCTGCATATTATGAT